>JAYVNC010000254.1:0-3655 GCA_043758655.1 Novosphingobium sp. | reverse complement strand
GGGAAAATATCGTTTACCCATGGCCCATCCGCCTTGCCGTGCAGCACCAGCATTGCCGCGCCCCAGACAATCGCCAGAACCGTCAGCCCGCCGAGCGCGCGCCGCCCAGCCAAAGCTGCACCGGCAAAGGCGACATAGCAAAAGCATTCAACCGATAGCGACCAGCTTGGCCCGACAAAACTTTCAGCAAACGGCAGGACCAGCGCCTGCAACATCGTCAGATTGTAAGCGAAGGCGAGCGGCGTATTGGGGCCGGTCCCCCAGACGAACAGTGCCACGCAGAGCAGCATGACAATGTGCAGCGGATAGAGCCGGGCAAACCGCGCCACGGCAAAATCAGCAATCCCACGCCGCGACTGCAAGCGATCATCGCGCAGATAAACGTGCGCCATAATATAGCCGGAGAGCACGAAAAACAGATCGACGAAGGTCCAGCCCCATTGATGGAACCACGCAACCAAAGGACCATAGGCGGGGGCCGAGAACTGGGTATCGGTGAACAGCGCCTTGCCGTGATAGGCGACGGCCACCGCGCAGGCCGCTATCCCGCGCAGGCCATCAAGCCTGCCAAGGCGGAGCGCCGGGGCGGGATTGGGCAAAGCAACAGGCAGCGCGAGATCACGGCTCATAAGCCGATGAATAGAACGGGCCCGTTAAGGATTAATTAGCCTTGCGAGGGGGCGAAGCTAATTGTCCTGCCGGATTAACCAGAGCGTCATGCGATTAGTCTGCGCCGTTTTATCTCCTCTCCCCGACTGGGAGAGGGAGAGAAGAGGCGGATTAAACGCATGACGGTCTAAACTGACGGCCTTACTTCACAAGTTCAACATGCTCGAAATCGAGTTCCACAGGTGTCGCCCGGCCAAAGATCGAAACCGCAACCTTGACGCGGCTCTTCTCGAAATCGAGTTCCTCGACGGTGCCGGTGAACGAATTGAACGGGCCATCGAGCACTTTGACCGAATCGCCGATCTCGTAATCGACGCTGATGTGCTTCTTGGGTTCTGCCGCCGCAGCTTCGCGCGCACCGAAATAGCGGGCGGCTTCACGATCAGAAATCGGTTGCGGCTTGCCCTGATTGCCCAGGAACCCGGTGACCTTCACGGTGTTCTTGATCAGGTGATAGACATCATCCGTCAGCACCAGCTTGGCAAGAACATAGCCCGGCATCGTCTTGCGATCGGTTTGCACCTTTTTGCCGCGCTTTACCTCGGTGATCTGTTCGGTCGGCACTTCGACCGATTCAACGAGCGCTTCGAGGCCCTTGCGAACGGCCTCAGAAAGGATCGAATCGCGCACCTTGTTCTCGAAGCCGGAATGGGCGTGAATGATATACCAGCGGGCCATAGCGTCCTCTTGAAATTCTGTCTGAATTGTTACGCGGCGAGCGAAAGCAGGAACTGAACGATCTTGCCGAAGACCGAATCAACGCCGAGGAAGAACAGCGCAAGCACGGTCATCATGATCGCGACGAAAATCCCCGTGGTGACGGTTTCCTGCCGCGTAGGCCATGCGACCTTCGACGATTCTGCGCGAACCTGACGGATAAATTCGCCGGGATTGAACTTGGCCATCGGGCGTACTTGCTCTTGCTGCTGCCAGTAACGGCATCTGTAACGAACGTGTCTTCCGCCTAGGGGACAGGGCCGCCCCGTCGCTGTTGACGGGAGGGGCTGACTGTCTTCCGATGTCGGGATTGATTGCCAGTTAGCGTCTGATTGGCGGTTTTGCAAGCCGGGCGAGTAGCGAACCTGGCGGGCGGTAAATCACCTCGGCCCCGGCGGGCAGCGCGGCGGGCGGGCGCTCGCCAACATACCACAGCCAGTCAGCCTTGGCGGCGGGCGGGAAATGCGAAAGATCAGGCGCTTCGCTGCCCTCCAGCCAGATTTGTTGCGAGGGGTCGGCAAAGTCTGGTCCCTCGGTGCGAAGCTGGAGCATGTGGACGCCGGGGATAGCGAAATTGGCGTTGGTCAGCGCATCCTTGCGCACCGTGGCATAGGCGAAAATGTGGGTGAACGCGGGCTGCTTCCAAGCGTTGCGATGGCCGGTGACGGCCCCTGCGATTCGCGCACCTTGCGGAAGGTGATCGAGCGCGCCGAGGATCTCGGCGGTTTCATGCGAATTGGCCTGCCATGCCAGCGTGGTCACCCCGAGCCGCAGCGCGAACGGCAGCGCGGCGAGCGTCAGCATCGGCAGGCTCGCCTCCCAGCTGATCGCCAGTGCGCCGGTCATCAAGGCCAGCGGCACCAGCCGGAAATCGGCAAAGTCACCGCCGCCAAGGTGGCGCGGCATGACCAGCGACAACACTGCAAAGATCAGCCCCGCCCGCCACAGACGTCCATCAAGCTTGCCTTTGGCGGCCGCGTAAAGTGGAAGCAGGCCCAGCACCAGCACCGCCATAAAATCGAGGCCGGGGGTTTGATCATAGAGCCCCATCGCCCAGTTACTGGCTTTATCAACCAGCACACCCGAACCATAGTCAAACCCGCCCGCTCCTGCGCCAGTGGCGAGCGTTAAGCCAAAGGGCAGCCACAGCGGCCATGTTGCCAGCGCGCCGCCGGGAATTCCGGCAAACCCTCCGCGCCGGTCCCATTCGTAGCCGAACACCAGCACGCCCAGCGCGCCCCAGCCCGACAAATGGCATAGCCACAGCAGCGGGGCGATCAGCACAAACAGCGGCGCGCGCCAGCGCTTGCCCTCGGCCTTGATCCACAGCGCGAAGGCAAGAAAAGCCAGCGCCAGCGACAGCGCATAATTAACAAAGCCCAGCAGCAGCGGCGGAGACCAGATCGCCGCCAAGGCCAACAGCGGCCCCGCGCCAATGCCCCTGCCCAGCGCGCGATTGGTGGCGAACAGCCCCAAAACCGTCAGCGGCGCGATCAAGGCGGCGATCAGCCAGCCCGCGCGCTCAAGTCCCAGCACTTGCCCCAGCGGCAGCATCAGCAGGTCAACGCCCGAATTGGGCACCAGCCCCCACTTGATCGTATAGAACCGCGCAAGATCGGCGCTGCGGCCAAGGTCCGCCATCACATGCCAGCGCGCGAGGTGCGCGGGGTAATCCGCCATCTGCGGATAGCGCACCGCGAGTACCGGCAGTGCGGAAAGCAGCGCGAAGAGCAGGGCGATGGGCCAATAGCGGCGCGACGCCACAGCTGCCCCGCACCCCTCCATTACGGCTTAACCGGCGGCACAGGCGCTTCGATAACCGGCGCAGGGTGCGTCAGAGTCGCAAGGAACGAATGCCGCGTGTGGAAGATAATCTGCGTGCCTTCGGGCAGGCTGACCGGCGGCCGCTCGCCATAATACCACAGATAATCGGCCACTTTAGCGGGGGCAAAATCTTTAAGCTCAACCCGCTTGGTTCCGCGCACCATGAACCGCTGTGAAGGATCAACCCACGTCCACCCCGGAGCCTTGATCTGCAACATATGCACGCCCGGAATGGCGAACTGGCAGTTGACCAGCGCATCGCGGCGGACAGTAGCCCATGCGCCAATGTGCCCGTAATTCGGCGTCGGCCAAAGCCCAGCAACCTCCTCAAAAGCATAGGCAACCTTGGCCCCGCGCGGAATATCGGCCAGCGCACGCAGCATCGCCGAAACCTCGGTCGATGTCGCCTGCCATGCTAGCGCCGTCACCGAAATGCGCACCAGAA
>JAYVNC010000253.1:0-3687 GCA_043758655.1 Novosphingobium sp. | reverse complement strand
GTTTTGCCTTCACCAGCAGCCTCACTTGCTGCGTCGGCTACCGGCTGCACATTGGCTTCGGCGGAATTAACCGCTTCTTCCGCGGGCATATCAGCGGTGTCCGCGCTGGCGACTGCGTTGGGATCATCCGATGATCCGCAAGCCGAAAGCGAAAGCGCAGCGATCGAGGCAAATGCGGCGAATGCCAATTTAGTCATGGCAGGCTTCTTCATAGCAGGTTCCCGTGCAGTCTTTGTCAGGTCAGGCCCGAAACCGGACCGATGAAGCATTCTAGCCAAGAGGCGCGACCATTACAAACACCGCATTGCAGTTTCCCGCAATTGTTCGATTTGCGCGCAAATCTTGCTACCTCTTGCTGTCATATAAAGAATTCTTTATATGATGTCGCTAGAAGAGTATGATGGCCAAGATGAAGATCGATCCCACCCTGCGCGCGCTGGCCGATAGCACCCGGTTGCGCATCATGCGGCTGCTCAGCTCGATGGAGCTGGCGGTGGGTGAACTTGCGCAAGTATTGGGGCAAAGCCAGCCGCGCGTCTCTCGCCACGTGCGGATTTTGTGCGATGCAGGCCTCGCTGAGCGGCGGCGCGAAGGATCTTGGGTGTTCCTGCGTATCGCCATCGGACACGGACGGGCACCACCAATTGGCGAGGCGGTGGCGGGGCTGCTATCTGCGGCCGAGGCTGACGACGCCCAATTCGCCGCGCGTTGCAGCGAAGACCGCCGCCACCTTGCCGCAATTCGTGCAGCGCGCGAAAATCTCGCCGCTACTTATTTTGCAAGACATGCGTGCGAATGGGATCAGCTCCGTTCGCTCCACAGCCCCGATGGCCCGGTTGAAGCGGCGCTGGCTGAAGCGCTGGGTGGCGATCTTGGGCAGCTGCTCGATGTCGGCACCGGCACCGGTCGAATTGCCGAGTTGCTTGCTCCGCAAGCTGCCCATGTAACTGCGCTAGATAACAGCCCGGAAATGCTGCGTATCGCCCGCGCCCGGCTGCACAGTCTGGGTGGCGGATCGGCTGATCTGGTGCAGGGCGATTTCGCCGCGCTGCCCTTTGCCGATGCCGCCTTTGACACGCTGACACTGCATCAGGTGCTGCACTATGCGCTCGATCCGGGCGCGGTGCTAGCCGAAGCCGCGCGTGTTACGCGCGCAGGTGGGCGCATCGCCGTGGTCGATTTTGCGGCGCATGACCGGGAGGAGCTGCGGCTTCGCCACGCCCATGCCCGGCTGGGTTTTTCCGACGAACAGATGCTGGCACTGCTGGCCGAAGCCGGGTTCGCTGCCCAGCCTGCCGCCGCGCTTCCGGGCCGCGAACTGACGGTGAAAATCTGGACGGGTACGCGCGGTGAAAGCCTCACCTCCGCTGCGCCCGAGCGAAGGAATCAGCGCGCATGACAACCACCACCTCCTCCCTCTCGCCGTTCGCCAGCCTGCCGGGGGATGTCGCTGTCTCGTTCGAATTCTTTCCGCCCAAAAGCGAGAAGATGGAGGAGCAGTTGTGGCAGGCGATCACCCAGCTTGCCCCACTCGACCCCAGCTTCGTATCGGTAACCTATGGCGCGGGCGGATCAACGCGCGAGCGGACACATGCCACCGTCGCGCGGATTGTTCAGGAAACCAGCCTCGTCCCCGCCGCGCACCTCACTTGTGTTGCCGCGAGCAAGGGTGAAATTGCCGAGGTAGCAGGCCAATACTGGGAGGCAGGCGTGCGGCACATTGTCGCGCTGCGCGGTGACCCGCCGCCAGCCGATGGGGGGCGGTTCGTGCCCCACCCGCAAGGCTTTGCCAGCGCTGCAGAGCTGGTTTCGGGGCTTGCCGCGCTCCATCCGTTTGAGATTTCGGTTGCTGCCTATCCTGAAGTGCATCCCGATGCTGCGACAGCGGAGGCCGATCTCGATAACCTCAAGCGCAAGCTCGATGCCGGGGCTGCCCGCGCGATCACCCAGTTTTTCTACTCAACCGACGCCTGGTTTCGCTTCAATGATAAGGTGCTCGCCGCCGGGATCACCGCGCCCATCCTGCCGGGGATCATGCCGGTAACCAACTTCGCCGCGATTCGCCGGATGTCAGGCAACACCGAAATACCGGCATGGATGGAGGCAATGTTCGAAGGGCTCGATGATCGTCCGGGTCCGCGTGCGCTGGTTTCCGCCGTGGTTGCGGCCGACCTATGCCGACGTCTTTACGACGGCGGTGTGCGCGATTTCCACTTTTACACGCTCAACCGCGCCGATCAGGCCTATGCGATTTGCCAGTTGCTCGGCTTGCGGCCGAAGGAATCAAAATGATTGTCTCACCACCTACCCCCCTCCTCTTCAGAGGAGGGGTAACGAGACTTTGCTCCGCGCAGCGGAACTTAGTCGCAATGGGGAGGGGTCTTTTCCCACGCAACGCACAACACGCTGGGCCACAACCCCCAACCCCTCCTCTGAAGAGGAGGGGGGCATGACTGTGACCGCCCGCGATTTATTCCTCGCCGAAGCGGCAAAGCGCGTGCTGATTACCGACGGTGCGTTCGGCACTGAAATTCAGAACTACAAGCTGACCGAGGCCGATTATGCCGGGTCGCTGGGGCTGTCGAAGGATGCGAAGGGCAACAATGATATCCTCGCGCTGACCAAGCCCGAGGTGCCCGAGGCGATCCACCGCGCCTATTTCGCTGCGGGTGCGGACATCGCCGAAACCAACACCTTTTCGGCTAACCGCATCAGTCAGGCCGACTATGGCGCCGAACATCTGGTGCGTGAGATCAACCTTGCTTCTGCCCGCCTTGCTCGGGGGGTGGCGGATGAGTTTCAGGCCAAGGATGCCAAGAACGGGATAATACGCCCAAGGTTCGTTGCAGGCGCAATCGGCCCGACCAACAAGACGCTCTCGCTCTCACCCGATGTCAACGATCCCGGCTTCCGCGAGGTCGATTGGGATACGATGGTTGATGTCTACAAGGAGCAAGCTGCGGCGCTGGTCGAGGGCGGTGCCGATTTCATCCTGATCGAAACGGTGTTCGATACGCTTAATGCCAAGGCGGCGATCATGGCGGTGAAGCAGCTTGAACTAGAGCTGGGGCATGAGGTGCCGATCATGCTGTCGATGACGCTGACTGATCTTTCCGGGCGCAACCTGTCGGGCCACACGGTCGAGGCGTTCTGGCACGCTGTGCGTCATGCCAAACCACTGACCGTCGGGCTGAATTGCAGCTTCGGTGCCACGCAGCTGCGCCCGCATGTTAAGTCGCTCAGCGAAATCGCTGACACGCTGATCATGGTCTATCCCAATGCTGGCCTGCCGAATGAGCTCGGCGAATATGACGAGATGCCCGATACCACCGCCGGGTTGGTGGGCGAATGGGCGGAGGCCGGGCAAGTGAATATTCTTGGCGGTTGCTGCGGATCAACGCCCGCGCATATCGCAGCGATGGCTGGGGCGGTGGCTGGTTTGGCTCCGCGCAAGCTGCCGGTGCTTGAGCCGGTGACAAGGTTGGCCGGGTTGGAGCCGTTCGTTTTGGCGGCTTAAAGATGCACAATAACAGCCCCTCCTTTTTAGCGGAGGGGCAACTAGACTTGGCAACTTGTTGCCTAGTCGCAGTGGGGTGGGGGTTCGACGCCAGCGCGGAGCCCCCACCCCAACCCCTCCCCGCCGGGGAGGGGCTTTAGGATTTGAAATGACCGATAGCCAATCGCCTC
>JAYVNC010000252.1:0-3708 GCA_043758655.1 Novosphingobium sp. | reverse complement strand
GGCATCCCCCGTGAGCAGCGAGGCCCATTGATGCGCATCGGCGCGGCCAAGCTGCGGCATTTTGAAATCTTCAAAGGTGATGAGGTGCCGCACCTTGTCTGAAGTCATCGCGGCGGGGAGCAGCGGCTTGGCCAGTTTGGCATCCGATACCATCACCGCGGCGGCACCGGCATTTTCAAGAATGTGGGTGTGATCGCGTCCGGTGTTGGTGGTGTAAGCGGGGACGGTGACCATTTCGGCGGCCATGATCGCCAGATCGGCTATGCACCATTCGGGCCGGTTTTCCGAAACCAACACCACCCGGTCGCCCTTTTTCAGCCCCATATTGCGCAGCGATTCGGAAACCAGACACACCTGCCGCGCCGCTACGGCCCAGCTGATTGACTGCCATGTGCCGCCGCGCTTTGCGGTGAGGAATGGCTTGTCGCCCAGTTCGTCAGCGCGTGAAAGGAACAGCGCGACGAGGTTTGGGCTGGCGTCAAAATCATCGATATGCACGGGCTGGGCCTCTCAATTTGCCGTCTATCGCGGCGCGTTGGCCAGCTTATCGCCGCCGCGCCCTAGCGGCAAGCGGCGAAGGAATTTGGTTCGCGCAGAGATCGCAAAGGACGCAGAGAACGCGGAGGGGCTGTTCTTGCGGCAATGCCGCTACCCATAATTCCACATCCTGTGCGGTTCACTTTAGAAAGGTAACTATCGCCTGCGGCGAAAAGCGACACCGCTGCGTTCTCTGCCTCCTCTGCGCCCTCTGCGAGAACCCCCTCTTATTCAGAAACAGCCCGCCCTTCGCTCCGCCGATCAGGCGCGCCGATCAGCTTGCCGTTCACCACTTCCACCGCATTGCCCTTAAAGGTTGCCTGCCGGGGCCGGACATCGGCGTGGCCTAACGCCACCAGAGCAGGGATCATCGCTTCAAGGCTGGTGCCTTTTTCGACGAACACGCTCGGGCCATCGGGGGCGAAGATCGTCGGCAGGGCAATCGCCGCCTCAGCGGACAGTTTCCAGTCGATCACCCCGACAATCGCCTTGGCAACCTGAACCGGGATGGTCGCACCGCCCGCCGCGCCGATCACCAGCCGCAGGTGGCCATCGGGCGAATAGACCAGCGTCGGCGCCATTGAGGAACGCGGGCGCTTGCCGCCCTCGACCCGGTTGGCAGCAGGCCGCCCCGCCTGATCTGGCTGGAAATCAAAATCGGTCAGTTCGTTGTTGAGATAATAGCCGCCCACCACCAGCCCGGATCCGAAAGCGCTTTCAACCGTAGAAGTATAGGATACCGCGCTGCCCCAGCGATCGACCACGGCAAAGTGCGAGGTGCCATGTTCGGGGCCGGGCGTCAGGTCAGCTCGGGCGAGGTTTTTCGCGCCCGGCGGGGTTCCCGCCACCGGTGCGGCGATTGTTTTTGCCGCATCGATCAGTTCGGCCCGCTGCGCCAGATAGCCCGGATCAATCAGGCCCGCCGCAGGCACGGCATTGAAATCGGAATCGCCCAAATACCGCGCCCGGTCAGCATAGGCGAGCCGCTGGCTCTCAGCGATCAGATGCCATGCCACAGGCGAATCGGGGCCAAGCGCGGTCAGATCAAACCGCTCAAGCTGTTTGAGCACGGCGAACACCGTGGTCTCGCCCGAGCTGGGCGGACCCATCCCGCAAATCCGGTAGCCGCGATAGGTGCCGCACAGCGGCGCGCGGTCCTTGGCCCGGTATGACGCAACATCGGCCAGCGTCATCGGGGATGGGTTATGCGGCGCGGTGTTGACGCGTTTGACAATCGCGGCGGCATTCGGCCCGGTGTAAAATCCCCTCGGCCCGCGCAGCGACAGTACGGTGAGCGTTTTCGCCAGCGCCGGGTTTTTCACTTGCGCGCCTGCCGTCAGCGAGCGGCCATCGGCATCATAATACAGTGCCGCGCCATCAGGGACAAATGCGGCGGAACCGCGCGCGAACTCCAGAAACTCGTGGAAGCGCGGGCTAACCGTCCAGCCCTGCCCGGCAAGGCGAATTGCGGGACCAAACAGCTTGCGCCAAGCCAGCTTGCCGTGCTTGGCATGCGCCAGCGCCGCGAGCGCCATATTGCCCGGCACCCCGACGCTGGTGCCGCCGGGCACCGCATCCTTGAAGCCCATCGGCACGCCGTCTTTCCAGAACCATTTGCCATGCGCCGCCTTGGGAGCGGTTTCGCGCCCATCGATAGTCTCGACTTTGCCCTTGGCATCGGTGGCCAGATAAAACCCGCCGCCGCCAATCCCCGAGCTTTGCGGTTCAACGACGTTGAGCGCTAACATCGTCGCAATCGCCGCATCGGTGGCGCTGCCGCCTGCGCGCAGCATCTCAGCCCCAGCCTCTGCCCCGCGCGGATCAGCGGCGGAGACCATGCCTTTTTCGAACAGAACTGGCAGGGCGGCAGCAAGTTTGTGATGGTGGCGGTGATGAAATGTTCGCGCCTCTGCGGCGCTGGTGGAGGCGAGGAGTGCGGTGCACAGCAAAAGGATGGAGCGATGAGTCATGCCACTAGCCTATTCGCTACCAACCGCCTCGGCAATTGCGGAAAATCCATCGCGTATCATTAATTTTTCCAGCCCCTTCAGCACCACCTTGGCAATCCCCGGCCCTTGATAAACCATCGCGCTGTAAAGCTGCACCAGGCTCGCCCCCGCGCGGATGCGTGACCAGGCATCATCGGCATTGGCGATACCGCCGACGCCAATAAGCGGGATCGCCCCGCCGCTCGCCCGCCTGAACACGCGAAGCTGCGCAAGCGCGAGATCACGCAACGGTGCGCCCGAAAGCCCACCCGCCTCGCCAGCATAGCGTGATTGCAGTGGTGGACGGGTGATCGTAGTGTTCGAAACGATGATGCCATCGATCCCGTGCTTTGCCACCGCCTCGACAATCCGCGCAGGCGCATCAGCATCAAGATCGGGCGCGACTTTCAGGAACACCGGCGGGCTGCCATCGCTGCATTGCGCCGCAATCGCGCCCAGCAGATCGTTCAGCTCGCTCTCGCCCTGCAGATCGCGCAGACCCGGGGTGTTGGGCGAGGACACGTTGATCGTGATGTAATCCGCGAACGGCGCCATCAGATTGAAGCCGCTGACATAGTCAGCCACACGATTCACCGAATCCTTGTTCGCGCCGATGTTAATCCCCAGCACGCCTTCCCGCTGCCATCCCGCCAGCCGTGCGCAAGCCGCTGCCTGCCCGCCGTTGTTGAACCCCATCCGGTTGATGACTGCGCGATCTTCCACCAGCCGGAACAGTCGCGGCTTGGCATTGCCCGCCTGCGCGCGCGGGGTAAGCGTGCCGACCTCAACCGCGCCAAAGCCCAGCCCCAGCAAAGCACTGGCGACTTCGGCATTTTTGTCGAAACCTGCGGCCATTCCCAGCGGATTGGCAAAGCTGATCCCCGCCACCGTGGTCGTCAGCGGCCCTGCGACAGGCGGTGCGCCTTTGGGCATCAGTTTGAGCCCGGCAATCGCTATCCCATGCGCGCGCTCGGCGTCGAGTCGGAACAGGGCGGAGCGCAGTAGCGGGTAAATCATCGTCAGAGGTCTATGCCAGAACGCCACACCCGTGTCGAATGGGCAACACTTTTGCGACAAGGGCGCGGATTACGAGTTTTCTGACAGCATTTGTCATGCAATCGCATCGCGTTTGTCGAATTTATACAATTTTTCCAGATGTTCCCGCCGCATGGGGCCTGTGCGA
>JAYVNC010000251.1:0-3736 GCA_043758655.1 Novosphingobium sp. | reverse complement strand
AGCAAATCAGCGACATAGCTGACGTTAGGCGGAAGTTGGGTTTCAGGCGTGGTGGTGTGGGCTATGATATAGCCGATCTGGTGGGCACCAATCCCGGCATCATGCAAAGCGTTGCGCACAGCCTCGGCGGCAATGCTGGGGTTTGAACAACCGGGTAGCGCCGTTTCGTGACGATCAGCAAAGGCGCGGCTGATGTGGCGTGAATGGATTTGCATGCGCGCGGCAAGCAAACGTGCGGTGCCTGTGCGGGCGAAATTAAAGCGTGCTCCCACCCGCTCAATCAAATCGTCGCTGGTCACAGCCTCGCCGGGAACCGCCCAGCCGGTGCCGAGCACGGCAAGCGGCGTGGCCATTCGCCAAAGCTTTCGGCGAGCGTTCATGAAACGAACAGGCCGGTCCGAAAGTCCCGAATTGCACTGAACAGAGCACCGGGATCAACTTCCAATGCCTCAAAATCGTCCGCCACCAGTTCGAGCACTACGGCAAATTCGGCGCGAATATCAACCGCGCGATTGTTCAGTCGCATCGATGCGCCTTCAGAGACGGCGAGGCTGCTCGCAATTGCCACGTGCTGTGCTTCATCGCGGTGAATACGGTGCAGAACCTTGGCTATTTTTCCGGTTTTAGCTAGCGGCGCGTCGTGCCGCAGCAAGCTCGAAAACAGGATACAGGCCGCAGAATCAAGCGCAGTCACGCCCGCTAGTCTTTCGGCCACCGAACCCTGCCCAATGGAAAAATGCAGCCTGCGTGAAGCCTGAATTACCGGCCGTGCGCCCCGAGACTTTGGCAGCAACCGCGCAGCCGCATCAACCCAGGCACCGTGCATTTCCTCCTCATGGGCAATTTTGGCGAGTGCGGCGGGGGCGTGATCTGAGCGCGCCTCCCGCGCCAGCGCAGCGAAGGACATCGCCGCCGCATCCTCGCCATTGCCGAGTAAACACAGCAGCCGCGCGACCGCCTCAATCTGGCGATCATCCAGCGCGTCAGCATCTATAATGCAGTTTGGTCGGGAAACGGCTGCTGTCGTCAACTAACATCCCCATCCGGATTAAGACTCCCTATGCGAAGAGTCATGTGCGCTATTCGGCCCGTCCCCTGTTTTGGTTACAAGAAAAAGTTTTTTCAGCATTTGCATCGGTGATGTAACCAAGCGTCAGATTCAGCCGAATGGATGCAGGACGGTTTATGCAGGTAAGCGAACAGCAGTTACGGATGTGGATGGTGAGCGGGCTCGGCGGCGATGCTGTTGCGCACTCCACCCTGCTGCGTGTGCTGATGCCGGTGCTCCGCCAATTTTTCCGCCGCCGCATGCCCGGTCAAGGCGATGCGATTGAAGATCTGGTTCAGGAGACACTGATCGCCGTGCATACCCGCCGCGCCACTTATGATCCTGCAAGGCCGTTCACCGGATGGCTGTTTGCTATCGCGCGATACAAGATGATCGACCAGTTCCGCGTGAACGGGCGGTTTTGCACAATTGAGGGCATGGAAGACATTCTGGTCAGCGAAGGGTTTGCCCAAGCAAGTGATGCCAGCACAGATGTGGATCGGCTGCTGGGCAGCCTTTCGCCCAAACAGGAAGCGATGATCCGTGCCACGCGCATCGAGGGCCTTTCGGTGGCTGAGGCTGCTGCGCGCGATAATATCGGCGAATCTGATGTGAAAATATCCGTGCACCGGGGCCTTCGGCTGCTGGCGGAGCGGGTGAAGGACAGTTTGCGATGAACAGTGACGAATTGATCAGCCAGCTGGTGGAAGATTTCAAGCCAGTTTCGCGCCATGCGCTCGGCTGGCGGCTTTGCGCTGGGCTGGCACTCGGCGCGGCTGTTTCGTTTGCGGTAGTCATTGAACTTGGCTTCCGGCCCGATCTGTGGATTGCGATGCACGGCTTCGCGTTCTGGATGAAGTGGATCTACACCGCTTCTCTCGGTGCCGCCGCGATTGCCGCCACCGCCAAGCTCGCGCGACCCGATACGCCGACGATGGGTTGGCTGTGGGTGCTCGCGCTGCCGGTTCTTGGACTTGCGGCAATATCGGTAGCAGAACTTGCCCATGCCCCGTCGGACCACTGGCTCGAAATGTGGTTGGGCAAGAGCTGGAAGGTCTGCTCGTCAACGGTGTTTCTTCTGGCGCTGCCGATTTTTGGCGGGTTGCTGTGGTCATTCCGCCGCCTCGCCCCCACGCGTTTGCGCGCCGCAGGGGCAACTGCGGGTCTGACTGCCGGTGCATGGGGGGCAACGCTTTATTGCCTCCATTGCCCCGAGGTGTCGGCGATATTTGTTCTCACCTGGTATTCGCTTGGGATTGGCGCGGCGTCGCTGGTGGGTGCGCTTGTCGGGCCTAAGCTGCTGCGTTGGTGAAGTTGAAAAGGCAGATTTTGTGGAATGATCCACGTGTCTCAAAGGGAGAAATATCCATGATTCGCCCCATAGTTCGCCGATCCGCGCTGCTTGCCGCACTCGCGCTTATCACTGCCTGCGGGCCGACTGTTGCAACCGTTGCACTAGCCGCCGATACTGCCCATCCCGCAGTTATTGAATTGTTTCAGAGTCAGGGTTGTTCCTCATGCCCGCCGGCAAATCGCAATGTTATAGCGCTGGCTGATCGGCCAGACGTGCTCGTGCTGTCATGGCAGGTGACCTATTGGGATTATCTCGGCTGGAAAGACAGCTTTGCTGATCCGGCCTTCACCGCGCGGCAACAAGCCTATGCCAGATCGCTCGGACATAATGGCGTGTTCACCCCGCAAGTGGTGATAAATGGGCGCGGCGATGTTGTGGGGATTGATAACGGACAGCTGGGCCGCGCGATTCACAGTCTTGATCGCGGTGTCGGCGGCCCTGCCCTGCGCTTGTCCGCTGACAGCGTTAGCGTTGATGGAGCGGGAAAAGGCGCGGTGCTAACTTTGGTTCGCTATGATCCGCGCGTGATTCAGGTGCCGATAAAGGCTGGCGAAAACGGCGGCGTAACGCTGCCACATCGCAATGTTGTGCGTGAGGTTTCAGCGCTGGGGGTTTGGAATGGGGGTAGCCGCCGCTTCAGCCTGCCAAAAGCGCGCCATCCGGGGTTAAAAACTGCCGTGCTGTTATCGCAGGGTCAAGTCGGACCGGTGTTGGCCGCGCTGCACGATTGAGCGTTAGAGTCAGGTCCACTGAAGTGGGAGCGGGCCGGTGCCGGCTATGATTCAACCAAGCTGAACCAAGTCAAAAGCGCCCAGCGGGGACTGGGCCTGAGCCCAATCCCCGCTGAACGAAAGTCGATCTCAAGCAGAGCCGAGATTAACCGCCGAAGACTTGCCATTACGGCCAGTTTCGACTTCGTAAGTTACCCGCTGATCTTTATCGAGCGAGTGCATACCAGCTGCCTGAACGGCAGAAATGTGAACGAAGCTGTCAGCGCCGCCATCATCAGGCTGGATGAAACCATAGCCCTTGTCGGTGTTGAAAAACTTTACGGTGCCTGATGGCATTTGCGTTTCCTTTCAAGAAACAGTCGTGTCTCAACCGCAGATTGCGGCGGAGTTCGTGCGTCGTGTCGTCAATTGAAAGGAATTGGTTGTCGCCCGCTTTTAAGTCTTTAGGCGAACCCGAAAACCAAAACAAGCGCCGATACCCGTCGAAAATACAACTTCAGCGCGTCGCATATAGCATGGCGACGCTGTCAAAGCTAATAAATTCAGCGAGCCATGATGAGCGAAGCCAGATTCGCACCTGTTAGAGATCCAGCAAGTCTATTG
>JAYVNC010000250.1:0-11494 GCA_043758655.1 Novosphingobium sp. | reverse complement strand
TCCTGCAAGCATCGCGGCACCCTGCGGCATCACGCTTTCATCGAGCATCATCCGCGTCGAATGGATGCCGCAGCACTGCGCCCAGTTATCGCCCTTGGGGGCCATGCCGATAAAGAACATCGCGCCGGGCGCTTTCTCGAGCACATAAGAGAAGTCTTCGGCCCCCATGATCGGATCGGCGAGCCGCTGGAAGCCGGGATCGCCAAACAGCACCTTGCTCACGCGCTCGCCCAGATCAACTGCGCGCGGATCGCAAATCGTCACCGGAAATCCCTCAGCAATATGCACTTGCGCAGACAGGCCGTGGGCCCCGGCAATTCCAACAATCAGCAGCTCAAGCGCATCGCGCACAGCCGCGCGGTGCTTGGCCGAAAGCGTGCGCATCGTGCCCTTCAGCACCACCCGGTCGGGAATCACATTGTGCGCGGTTCCGGCATTGATCGCCGCAATCGTTACCACTACCGGATCGTGGGCGTTGAACTGCCGTGTGACCATCGTTTGTATCGCCAGGACTATCGCGCAGGCGACCGGCACCGGATCGAGCGTTTCATGCGGCATTGATGCGTGGCCGCCGCGTCCCTCGATCACGATCTCGATTTGGTCAGCCGCCGCGAGCAGCGGCCCGGCGCGACCGGCAATAAGCCCGTGCGGGGCGTTAGGCATGACATGGAGCGCGAAAGCGGCATCGGGCAACGGATCAATCAGGCCGTCATCGAGCATGAACCGTGCGCCGTGCCAGCCTTCTTCGCCCGGCTGAAACATGAACTGCACCTCGCCAGTTAAGCTCTCAGCGCGCGCGCAGAGCAGACGCGCCGCGCCTGCGAGCATGGCGGTATGGGCATCATGTCCGCAGGCGTGCATCGCGCCAACAATGGTCGAGGCAAAGTCCAGCCCGGTCTCCTCGGGCATCGGCAGCGCGTCCATATCGCCGCGCAACAACACGCGCCTTCCCGCGCCTGCGCCGCCTTTGAGCACGGCGACCATGCCGGTGGTCGATGGCCCCTCGCGCCATTCGAGCGGCAGGTCAGCCAGCGCCGCGCGCACCTTGTCGCGTGTCTTCGGGGTGTGGAGGCCAAGTTCGGGTTCGGCATGGATCGCGCGGCGCAGGGCGACAATGTCGCCCGCCAGACCGCGCGCTTGTTCGAGCAATTCGGTGTTGAGCATGGCGGCTATGATACCCCTCAAAACCAAAGAGTCGAGATCACGCGCCGATCCGCGCCGCAATGCGTTTTGCGGCGCGGTTATGCGCGCGAACCGACCAGATCAGCAGCAGATTGAGCGCGATGGCTTGGTAAAGGAAATAGTAGAGCGCGCCGTGCCAGCTTGGACCGCCCGCGAGCATCGATAGCCCTAGAATGATCGCGCGCGGGTTGGGGCCGAGCCATTTGCACAGCAGCAGAAGCGGCAATAGCTTTGCCTTTGCGGCATGCCGGATTGATGTCAGCCGCGATTGATCTCCCGCAGCGGCTGCAACCGCATCGTCGATTCGCAACGCATGCGGGGTTAAGCTGGCGGCAGCGTTGATATAAAGCGTGACCAGCGCAGAAAACCCGCTGCGCGCGGTGGCTGATCCTTCCTTGTGGCTCTGGCGGATCCACGGCGTACCATAGACCCAGTACTGATACTGGCGGCGCTGAACTTCGACATGGTTGGATTGTACAGCATGGCTGACCCCGGCGATCACTGTCCAGATCCATGCTGTCCAGCCCATGCTGAAAGAAAGCAGCCAGCCAAGAGTGACATAAAGTACGGCGTGGCTGAGATAGTCGCATAGCCCGTCAACCATCTCGCCGATAGGGCTCGCACGCCCGGTTATCCGCGCGAGATCGCCATCAGCGCCGTCAACCACGTGCCATGTCATGTGCAGGGCAAGGCCCAGCAGCGCCGATTCGGGAAACCCCGGCTGGGCATAGGACCACGCGGCACCCATCACGCAAAGTGCACCCATCACCGAAACGATGTTCGGTGTTAGCGGGGTTTTTGCTAGCAGACGCGCCAGTCTCCACGCCAGCGGATGATAAAGATAGAAGTTGAGCGGGTCCTGCAATTCGCGCGGACGCTGGGGCCGCTTGGGCTTTGCGGTCATTACCAGTCCCTTTCTCGGCCCAAATTTTTTGCAGCCGCACATTCCATAGCCCGCCGCCCCCGCTGTGCAACACCCCCACGCGCAGACTTTTCGTGCTACAGCGGGTCCACAGAAATTGTCGCGAATTGTCGTTACATTCGGTGATATTGAGCAATTCGCTTGCATTTCCGGGACGATTTCACAATGAGGCAGGTTTGGCAGGGCCGGAAAATCGGCTGTCCGGAGGAATTTTTTTGATGAAGCCAATTAAGGTTGCCGTGATCGGCGTGGGAAACTGCGCCAGTTCATTGGTCCAAGGGGTCGCATACTACCGCTCCAACAATTCATCGCAGGGTCTGATTCACGATCGTATCGGGGGTTATGGCGCTGGTGACGTGTCATTCGTGCTTGGCGTCGATGTCGATGCCCGCAAAGTAGGCTTGGACATTTCGGAGGCGATCTTCGCCGCGCCAAACAATACTGCGGTTTTCATGCCAGAAGTTCCGACGTCTGGAACCAAGGTCATGATGGGGCGGATTCTCGACGGCGTCGCTGAGCATATGACCGGAATGGGTGAGCGCGGCTTCATTATTTCGGACGCGGAAGAGGCAACGCGCCAGTCAATGGTTGCGGCTCTGCGCGATTCGGGCGCTGAAGTGCTGCTCAACTTCCTGCCGGTTGGTTCGGAAGAAGCCACAGAATTCTATATGGAATGCGCGCTTGATGCCGGCGTTGCGGTAGTCAACTGCATGCCAGTGTTCATCGCCAGCCGTCCCGAATGGGAACGCCGCTTTGCTGAAAAGCGCATTCCGATCGTCGGTGATGATATCAAGGCGCAGATCGGCGCGACGATTGTTCACCGGGTGCTGTCCAGCCTGTTTGGCGCGCGCGGCGTTGATATTGGCCGGACCTATCAGCTCAATACCGGCGGCAATACCGATTTCATGAACATGCTCGATCGCCAGCGGCTCGGTTCCAAAAAGGAATCGAAGACCGAAGCAGTGCAGGCAATGCTGGCGCAGCGGCTGGCCGATGAAAATATCCACGTTGGCCCTTCAGACTATGTGCCATGGCAGAAGGATAACAAGCTGTGCTTCCTGCGGCTCGAAGGCAATCAGTGGGGCAATGTCCCGATGAACCTTGAGCTGCGGCTTTCGGTTGAAGACAGCCCGAATTCGGCGGCCTGCGTGATGGACGCCATTCGCTGCTGCAAGGTCGCGCTTGAGCGTGGCGAGGGCGGGGCGCTGATCGGCCCATCGGCCTATTTCTGCAAACATCCGCCGCAGCAGTTCAACGATGATACCGCCGCGCATATGGTTGAAGAGTATATCACCGATGCGGCGCTAGCGGCTGAATAATCGGCCTTATTTCAAAGTTTTGCGACGCCGATCATCCCCCGGGACGGTCGGCGTTGCTGTTTCGGGGGCAGGTCAAACCTGATGGATGCGCTGATTATCGCCGCAGGTTTCGGAAGCCGCATTCGCGATCTGTCGCCGTCCAAGCCGCTGACGCTGGTAGCGGGAAAGCCGCTGATCGAACTCGGCATCCGTCAAGCCAAGGCGGCAGGAGCAGCGCGGGTTGTGGTGGTTACAGGGCACGAGGCGGAGAGGCTTGAGGCGGGCCTTGCCATGATGGCGGGGGAGGTCGGCGTCTCTGTCGAGACAGTGCGGATTGATGATTGGAGCACGCCCAACGGCTATTCGGTGATGGCGGGCGCAGCGGCGATTTCGGGCGATTTTCTGTTGCTGATGGCCGACCACATCTTTTCTGCGACGATCCTCTCCGGGCTGGCGAAGCAAGGCACTGCCAACCGCGGGGTTACGCTGGCGATTGACCGGCGCATTAGCAGCCCCCTGATTGATCCTGATGATGCGACCTGGGTCGAAACTGGGCAAGACGGGATGATCCGCGCCATAGGCAAGGCGATTGCTACCTTTAACGCGGTTGATTGCGGCGCATTCCTTGCGACGCAAGAACTGCCAAGGGCGATTGCTGCGGCGATAGCTTCGGGGAAATCGGGCAGTTTGTCTGACGGAATGCAATTGCTCGCTGACCAAGGCCGCGCCGCAACGATGGACGTTGGCGAAGCATGGTGGCTCGATGTCGATGATCCGCGCGCCCACGCGATGGCGGAAGCCGAGGTGGCCTTCAGGCTCCCAGAGATTTACCGTCCGATCTAAATCAGGCTCAGGGATATTTCATCTGAATCTGGGTGGCCAAACCCGGCTTTTGCACGCTCAGTCTGACCGCTGAGAACGATGGCAATCCAAAAAATGTGTGCGGATTATTGGTGAATCCCCAGCCTTCCTTGGGCAAACCTAGCCCCGACCGATCAAATTTTTCGTTACCGTTTTCATCGTGATAAAGCGCAATGGCATAGACGCCGGGCTTGGGCAGGAAAACGCAGCCATGCGTGGTCCCCGCCTCGGCCTTTACCCGGCCAACTTCAATCGATCCATGTTTGACCAGAAACCGGTGCGAATCGTCGATATAGACGGTCATCACCAGATAGCCGTTGCCGTTTCGCAGACCCTGCGCTGTCAGTGAAACCCATGTACTTGTTGGTGTGCCGACGCAGCCCGGAGGCGGGCTTTCGCTCCCTTGCGCCAGCGCACTAGGGGCATAGGCGGCGCATAGGGCAAGCCCCAGCCATGCCACGGTCAGATTTTTCAACAACGGCATCAAAAGCAGGTCCTCGAAAACTCGGGCAGGCGCGGATCGGTTCAGGCAGCAGTGTCCATGCCCTGCCGATAAGACGAAAGCGTGTAAGAAATTGTAACGCGGCTAGAGAATTTTTCGCGCCAGCAGGCCTTCATCAAGTTCGATCACGCGGTCAGCCAAGCCAACCAGATCGCCGCGGTGGCCGATTATGATGATCGTCAGCTTGCCTTTCAGCCGGGCGATGGCCTCGCAGACCGCGCGTTCATTCGCCGCGTCGAGCGCGCTGGTCGCCTCATCAAGGATGAGCAAAGCCGGATCGCGAAGCAGCGCGCGGGCTAGCGCGATGCGCTGCTGCTCACCGCCCGAAAGACGGCGGCCGCCCTCGCCAATCACGGTATCAATCCCGCGCGGCAGAGTGGTAACGAACTGGGCTGAAGCATCGGCCAAAGCACTGAGCAAACGCGCTTCGTCCGCCGCCGGGTTGGCGCGCAGAAGATTGTCGCGCACCGATCCGAATAACAGCACAGGGTCTTGTTCGACATAGGCCACGCGGCCCCGCCAAGCCCGGAGCAGCGCGCCTTCAAGCACAACCCCGTCAACCCGCACCGCACCCTCATCAGCGGCAATCAGCCCGCCTGCCAGATCGGCAAACGTACTTTTGCCCGAGCCGCTCGCGCCGATCAGCGCGAGCGTTGAACCAGCCTTGAGCGTGAGCGAAACCTTGCTGAGTGCGGGCCTCTGTCCGCCCGCGAAGCACACACTAACCTGATCGAAAACCAGATCACGCGATAGCGGCGGTGCAATTTCGCTGCCCGGATCGGGTTCTCGCGCGGCCTCAGCCTCACCGATCAGGGCAAATGTCTCGTCAATCGCCGCGCTCGAATAGACCCAGTTCTGCCATGATTCCTGCAGCCCGCCGAGCAGCGGCAGCCCGCGCGCGAACAGCGCAACCAGCGGGAGAATTTCACCGATACCCGCGCTCGATCGGGTAAATGCCAGCCAGACACCCACTGCTAGAACCGCCGCGCCGCCGCTTTGCAGGGCAATCTGCCCATAGCCCAGATCCCGCGCATAGGCGAGCTGAGCGGCGCGCAATTCGCCGAACGCAGCGGTCCCGGCATCGGCTACGTCACTTTCAAGTCCGAAGCTTTTGATCACGCGCATCGCGCGCATGCCTTCGCCCAGGTGCTGATGGACATCGGTATAGGCGGCGTTGATCTGCTCACCCAGAACAAAGGCGCGCCCCCGCATGCGGCGATAGGCAAAAAGAACAAGGGCGCCGCCGCCGGTGCTGACCAGTGCGACCACTGGTGAAATAGCCAAAGCAGCGATCTCCACCACGGCAAGGGTGATGGCAAATGCCAAGAACGAAATCATATGCTGGACCGCGCCGCCTATGTGGTCGATGTTGATAATCAGCAAGCTGGTGGTGTCGGCCTGGCGCATCTTTGAAAATACCCTCCAGTCGCAATGAACCAAGGCGTGCCACGCCCTGCTGCGCAGACGGTCGACCACCGAGCTCTGGAACACCAAGGAGGAGATCGAACGGGCGTGGTTGATAACCGCGCGGCCCAGCACCAAGGCGGCAAAAATACCGAGTAGCGGGACTAGCGATGTCGGAATGCCGATGCTCGCCAGCCACGTAGCAATCTTGCCCGATTTTGAACCGCCGCCCAGTTCGGCAAGCATCGGCACCAAAAGCACCAAGCCGATGCCTTCGGTAAGCGCCGAGGCTATCATTAACAGCACCAGCCGCGCAGAAAGCCCCCGATCGAGCGAGCCGAGCAATTGCGTCACGCTGACTTTGGCGGAGCGTTTCATTCAATATCCCGTATTCTGAAAATACAATCCAGTATGCGGTCGCCGCAATAGTGCGGCTGCACCGGAATGTCACCCGCCTGCTCACCACCGCGAACTGTGCATTTGCCCGTTCAAGCTAGCGACCCGAACTGATCGCAGTTCGGCATGGACGAGCGCTGGTGAAGTGGGCAATGAAGCCAAAATGCCGCAGCCAATCATCACTTCCGCTGAAATGCGCCTGCTTGGTGCCTGTGTGCTGGGCGATAATGCGGCAGTGGTGCAGGCGCTGAATGCGCGCGTGGACTGGCACCGCTTCGTTGATCTCGCGGGTTACAACGACGTGTTGGGTCTGGCGGGGCAGCGCTTGCAGCAATTGGCGGATGGCGCAGTACCGCCCGAGCCCAAGGCGCAAATGCTTGAGGCGTTGCGCCACGACACGATTATGCACCTGTCGCAAACCGCCACTTCGGTGCAGATCGTAACGCTGCTGGGTAAGGCCGGCATCCAGTCTTTGGTGCTAAAAGGTGCGGCGTTGGCGCAGCAGCTTTATGGCGATCATCCCGCATGGCGGCGTTCGTCAGATATAGATATTCTGATCGATGTTGCCGGTCTCGATGCCGCCAACGAAATTCTGTTGCGCGAAGGGTTCCACCGCAGCTGGCCCGAGCACGAACCACCCCTGCGCGGGCGAGATATGTTCCGGTATCTCGCGAATGTGTTCAACTATGTTCACCCTGATACTCATCAGCTGATCGAACTGCACTACCGCATCGCGCTCAACCCACACTGGATGCCGATGCCGTTCGAAAGTCTTCTGGCGGAATCCGAACTCATCGAAACGCAGTTTGGCAGCTTTCGCGGAATCGCCGGTGATCCGATGTTGTCGTACCTGTGTTGGCACGCCTTGAGCCACGGCGATTACCGGATGAAATGGTTTGGTGACCTTGCCCGCGCCTTGCGCCGGGCGGAACAGACCAGCCTTGCGGCCTGCCTTTTGCGCGACAATAGACCACTCGAACGCAATCCAGCCGTGCTGGCAGACGCCACACTTTTTGAACTTACAGATGGCGCACTTGGCGCAAAGGCGCCCGCCGATTGGCATGCGGCCACCGCCCATATCATCGCCGATATGGATGAGGCGGCAAACACCCCGGTGAAACGCAGCTTGGCCCGCTTGCCAGCCGAACTGGCGAATATGCGATTTGTCGCAAGGCTGTCGTCGCATTGGCGCGGCAAGGGCTATGCACTGACGCGCAGTCTTTGTGATCCGCGCGATGTCAGCGTGCTTGGCCTCAGCGCCCGCTGGGTGCCGCTCTATTGTCTGGCCGGGCCGTTTCTGGCGATCCGGCGCTTCGCTCTAACCCTGCTCGGCAAGCGCCACGAGCAAGGCAGGGCCTCTGAATGGCACGGCCATTGAATAGCTATTATTGCTAGTTTAGTCAGGCAGCACAGCGTCGGGCGAAAGGACGGTCCAAATGAACGGTGAGGCTAAGCCTTACGATGCACTGTGGCTCAAAGCGTATTACGCGGCAAAGGCAATCGTCGCGCGCGTGGCATTAGAGAAGCTGGAACACTTCACCCGAAGCTTTGATGTGTTCCGGACTGATCCGGGCTTCGCGACCCTATACCTTCCTCAAGTGATCACGCCCGAACTGCTGGCTAATATGCGTGATATGATTCGAGCAATTCCCAAAGAACAGTATGAATTTCACGAACTAAAATCGTTTGGCCGTTTTCTCGTCCACAACTTACCTGAATTCATTGAAATCCAAGCGCAAATGGTCGATCTCGTTTCTGAATGGGTGGGCGAACCTGTCGAACCCAGTTATAGACTCCTTGGCCTCTATACCCGCATGGGCGTTTGCGATCCGCACCTCGATTCCCCGGCATCCAAATGGACCCTCGATATCTGCATAGATCAGAGCGAGGCTTGGCCGCTCCACATCGGCAAAGTCATTGATTGGCCGAAGGAGCGGGCAAACCTGACCGACTCGATCCGCGCCGAGATTTGCAATGATCCCGAACTTGAATTCCGGTCCGTGACAATGGAGCCGGCGGATGCGGTGCTATTTTCCGGCAGTAGCCAATGGCATTATCGTAACGCGCTGCCGCGCAGTCGCGGCAAAAGTTTTTGCGATATGCTGTTCTTCCATTATATTCCGCGTGGAACCGCTGAGCTCATTGTGCCTGCCAATTGGCCCCGATTGTTCGATGTTGCCGAGATCGCACAAATCCCTTGGCTCGATGATGCCCGTTGAATGCCGTCCGGGGCGAATAAGCCTCAGCAGGTGCTGATAAGGCCCTGTTCGAGCAACTGCGTGGCCAAGGCAAGCACATCGCTTTCCAGATCGGCGCGGCCGACGTCATATTCCTGCACGACCAGATCACAGGTATCCGCCAGCGACCCGCCATTTTCAAGCGCTTGCCACACCCGGCTGCCGACCATGTCGAGACCGAAATAGGTGCCACTGGCAAGGTCGAGCAACATCGTCTCGCCGCCCACCTCGCGCGCCACAACGTTTGCTGAAATTTCGAGTTTGTCGCCCAGATTCACGTGCTGCTGCCTCCGTTTTGCGCCCGTGCGATGACCTTTTCAATCACGCTTGGCAAGGCCTCGTATCGCCGGGGATAATCGAGGGTGAAGCAGGGAACGGCGTTCGCCAGCTTGGCCAGCTGATCGAATTGTGCCTGAACCTGCGCGTTGCGGTCCACATCAAGGATGAAGGCGTGCTTGATGAGCTCTAGCAGCGCGCGGGCCGGATCGAGCCGCTGCTCGGTCACGCCCTCGCTGTGGCCCTCGCCCAATATATAAAGCACCACAAGCGGGCGCGACTGCGCCTCGAAAGGGAGCGACGGCCCCGAATTAACGAAGGTCTTCTGGTATCGCTCGCTGCCTTCGCCGGGACCATCCCCATCAAGAACCGCGCCGTTACTGTCCGCCCACAGGCGCATGTTCGGACGGTTGGGCTTTGCCATATAGACACCGCCGACCAGCTCCAGCGACAGGCCGTCGTCAGACAGAAACGGATAACCGGCCCGCGCGAAGGCGGCTGCGAGCGTCGATTTGCCGCGCCCCGATTTCCCGAGGAAGCCAATAGCGGCGGTGCCAATCGAAACAGTGCTCGCATGCAAAATCAAATCGCCGTCATGGCTTTGCAGCAGCGGCATGACCTGATTTTGGTAAACCGCGATAATCATCTGCCGCGAGACACCGGGAACCGGAAAGCACGTTACGCTTCGGGCATCGCTTGCCAGAATGAAGTCGGCGCGGTGGGGAAACCGCAGCCGGTAACCACTCGGCATGCGATAAAACATCGCGGCGACTTCGCCAGTTTCGGTCTGCCAATAATGGAACGGTGTTTCAGAAATGGGATCTTGCGGCCGCGCGGGCTGCTGCTCAAAGTTTACCACTACCCAGTGCTCCGGGCGAGCTCATGCTTCACGAAACGCGTGATCTCTTCAGGCGAAGGGAACAGATGCGGGTGATCGTGCTGCACCGCCTGCGCAATCTCAGCGATTGTACGGTGGCCATCGGCAGATGCGTAAAGCGACTTACGCGCGGCCCCCGCCGCGTTTAACCGCGCCACCTGATCGCTCGCCGGGCCCGCCATGGCCTTGTTGAGCACCAGACTGTTCCAGTTTGATTGCCTAAGGCGCTCGCCGGTGGCGAGAACATGGATTGACCAGGCTATCATCCCGGTGTCGTGGCGAATCGTCACACTGGTTTCTATAATATCACCTGCCTTCACCGTCACTGGATGATCGAACGGCAGAAAAGCCTGATCGCGATCAATTGCGCCTTTATCCAGCGGTGAGTTGGTCATCCACACGTCATTGGCAAGCTCACAGGCGAACCAGCCGACAAGGCCGTCGAGTTGGCCATCGCGGATCACGCGCAAAGAAGTCTGGAACGCAAAATGTTCGGCTACGCTAGCGTTCAGGTCGATGGTTATGAGTTCCGCTGGATCGGTAAGAACTTCCTTGGGCTTGAACCTATGCGCTTGCTTGGTATTGACGCCGTATTCGCGAAGCCATTGGAACTCGGCGGGAACCGCTTCATCGCTCCACGCTTCGGCCTTGGCGCGGCATGTCCTCGACGATACTGCCGCCAGAAAAAGCTTGATCCGGCTCGGCATAATCTGGCCGCCCGGCTTGAGAAACCGCCGCCGGGCATCACCGATCATATCAAGGATGCCATAGTCGATGCCAAAATAGCCGACATGGTCACAGATGATTAAATCGACCTGTTCGGGCAGCCGTGCGCGAAAAGTTTCTTCGCGAATGCAGGTATAGCGGTCACCCAGCCCGGCCTTCGCCATGGTTTCGCGGGCGATTTCGATCGCATCGGTTTTGTCGATGCCCCAACAGTGAGCCGCACCGGCGCGCAAGCAGAGCAAGCCGAGTATCCCGAAGCCGCAACCGACATCGGCCACGGTATCAACAGGAGCGGCATTGCCAGAGGAGCTGATAATTTGCGTGATTGCTTGCCGAAAAAGGCTCACGCGGACGTGATCGGATATATATCCGTGATGCTCGTCCAGAATCACCGTTTAGGCCCCAGAATCACAGCTTTTGGCCAACGCCACAGGGCGCTGCGATTCCGGACGACCTGAAACTGCTCAGTGCAGAACAATTCCCAGCTTGGCGTAATCGACCTGACGATAGCCGTTGGCGCCGATTGAAACGGCTTCAGGTACGATCTGCTCGACTTCATCAGCCATGACGCCAAATTGGCGGCCATTGCTGTTGCCAAAGCCAGCCTTGTAATCAAACAGGTAAAGGCCAAAGCCCATATGGTGATCGCCAATGCGAACCACGTTTTCCTTAAGTGCAGGATCAGAAACCATTAGCTTGGTTGCATCAGTGCCGCCGTCAGAACCGCTGCCTGTGCCACTGCGCGTCAGTTCTTTGACTGTCCCATAGAGAGTCAACAAAGGGGTGCTGTAAGCAAGCTTAGTGCTTGAAGTG
>JAYVNC010000249.1:0-30581 GCA_043758655.1 Novosphingobium sp. | reverse complement strand
AAGGTGCATGACAGGATGCAGGTGATTTTGAGCGCAGGCCATCGCTCGACGGCACAGCCGATGAGGCCTTGGCGCTTTGCAAGACTTGGGCGGGCAAGCTGGTCAGCGATCATACTCGGAACCGCTGGGTGGATGGCCAGCCTATCTCTGCGCAGGCGAGTTTGCTTTAAGCATAGCTTACCATTTCGAACTCGATCCCATCCCAATCGAAGAAATAGAACCGCCGTCCGGGTTCGTAATTGCCGTGGCTGAATGGCACCAGTCCTTCGGCGATGACCAGCGCTTCGGCCGCATCAAGATCATCAACCACGATCCCGACATGGTTGAGCGGAGCGCCTTTGGTGAAGCGTTCTACCGGATGCCCGGTGGTATTGACCGCCAGATAATCGCGATCATTTCCGACGTGGATTGTCCAGCCACCGCTTTGCGAAGGCCCGCGCCAGCGCTCTTTCCAGCCGCACAGTTTTTTAAGGAAATCGGCCATCTTTTCGGGATCGCTGACGGTGATATTGGCATGTTCAAGGAAGCCTGTGGGCATGGTTTGTCCTGTATTTGCATCAGATGAATGCGCCGCTGATTCGGCGCTGTTGCCACTTGTGCAACCTCAAGCTAACTTGAGGTCAAGAAGTTTTTATGGGCGCGCGCAAATGGACAAGAACGATCTTCTGCCAATCGGTGAACTGGCGCGGCGCACCGGGCTCGCAGTTTCGGCGATCCGATTTTATGAGGAGCGCGGCCTGATCGCGTCATGGCGCACGGCCGGCAACCAGCGCCGCTTCCCGCGCGCCGACATCCGGCGGCTGAGCTTCATCCTGATCGCGCAAAAACTGGGATTGGCGCTGACTGAGATCGAAGCAGAACTCGCCACCCTGCCGCTCGGCCGCACGCCGACAAGGTCAGATTGGCAGCGCATGAGCAAATCAATTCGCGCGCAAATTGACACCAAAATCGCCCTCCTCACGCTCACCCGCAGCAAGCTTGACGTATGTATTGGCTGCGGGTGTTTGAGTTTACAAAGATGCCGCTTGTATAACCGCGACGACAGCGCAGGCGCGACGGGGGCCGGGCCGCGCTATGTGCTGGGCTAAATGCCAAGAACCTTGCGAAGTCCTGAATCAGTCATTCCGCCGCCAGCAATTCCTCGGCACCACCCAAGTCCACACTCACCAGCCTTGAAATCCCCTGTTCAACCATCGTCACCCCAAAAAGCCGGTGCATGCGGCTCATGGTTACGGCGTTGTGGGTGACGATGAGGTAGCGGGTGTCGGTTTCCGCCACCATCGCATCGAGCAGGTCACAGAAGCGTTCGATGTTGGCGTCGTCGAGCGGCGCGTCGACTTCGTCGAGCACGCAGATCGGTGCGGGGTTGGTGAGGAACAGCGCGAAGATCAGCGCCACCGCAGTGAGCGCCTGTTCGCCGCCCGATAGCAGCGTGAGCGATTGCAGGCGCTTGCCCGGAGGCTGCGCGTAAATTTCGAGGCCGGCCTCAAGCGGATCGTCCGAATCGATCAGCGCCAGATGTGCCTGCCCGCCTTCAAACAGCCGGGTGAACAGCTGGCGAAAATGGCCATCGACCGCCTCAAAGGCCGCGCGCAGCCGCTCGCGGCCCTCGCGGTTGAGGTTGCCGATGGAGCCGCGCAGGCGGTGGACGGCCTCGGTCAGCTCGGCCTGTTCGGCGATCGATTCGGCGTGGCGGAGCTCAGACCCCTTCAGCTCGTCGGCGGCCACCAGATTGACAGGTCCGATGCGTTCGCGCTCGGCGATGAGCCGGTCGTGTGCAGCCGATTCTTCGCCCGCGCCTGCAACTTCATCGGCGGCGAAGTCAAACCGCTCGGGTAGCAGCGGCGGCGGGCACTGGAAACGTTCGCCTGAAATCGCTGCCATCTCCGCTCGGCGGGCTTCTTCGTTATCGGCGCGCGCTGATGCTCCGGCGCGGGCCTCGCGCGCCGAAGCGAGTGTTTCGTTGGCGCTGGCAAAGAAGGCATCGCTTTGCCGCGCGGCTTCGCCGGCGGTGGCAACGGCCAATTCGGCGGCTGCCAGTTCGGTGGTGAGCCGCGCGCGAACCGTGTCGCCCTGCTCAATCTCGCAGATCAGCGATGGGGGCTTGGCCGCAACCACTGCGCGTTCCTGCGTGATTTCCTCAAGGCGGCGGGCCATGTCCGCCAGTCGCCGCGCGGCATCGCCTGCGCGGGCCTGCCATCCGGAAATGTCTGAGCGTTGCGCGCTGGTCCGCTCGCGCGATACCGCGAGCGCCTGATCATGCGCGGCGAGAGCAGCGGTGGCTGATTGCAAGCCCGACCGCGCGGCATCGTGCTTAGCTTGCGCCGCAGTCAGCTGAGCTCGCCCGGCATCGGGATCGGGCAGCGCGGCGCGGCGCGCTTCGGCTGTAGCAATCTCGGCGGTTGCGGCGTTGCGCTGTTCGGCAAGATCATCGGCGACGTGCGCCAATTCGGCACGGCGTTGCTCGAGCCTCGCCTTAGCGGCCTCCGCCTGATCGAGCGCGCGCAAGGCCATGCGTTCATCATTTGCGGCAGCAGCGACCGCGCGTTCCGACGCGATCACCGCAAGTTGCAGCGCGCCAAGCTCGGTCTGCACCTCTTGCGCGGCCACTTCCGCATCGGTTGCAACACTGCGCTTACCCGGCAATTCGTCATCGAGCGCAGCAAAACGATTCTCCGCCTCAAGCCGTGCAGCTTCTGCCGCGCCTTCCCCGCGGGCGACAAAGCCGTCCCAGCGGCGCAGCGCCCCGGCGCGGGTTACCAGCCATTCGCCGGGGTTGAGGACGCGCTGATCGTCGGCATCGACGACATGAACCAGCGCCAGCCGCGCGGCGAGTTGCGGCGGGTAATTTTCAACGTGCGCGACCAAACTGTCCTTTACCGGTGATGGTGCTTTGGCACCCGTCCAGAACCGGCCCTCAAGATCACCCAGAGCTGCGCCAAGCCCAGCCTTGGCATCACGCCCCAGCACGGCGGCGAGAGCCCGTTCATAGCCCGGAGCCGCGCGAACCTTGTCGATAGCAGACGGAAGCCCGTGACCCGCCTTGGCCGCGCGCGCCCGCGCCTCGCGATCACGCAAAAATGCGGCGTGTTCACGCTCAATCCCGGCAAGTTCGGCCCGCGCAGAGGCAAGCGCCGCGCTCGCAACATCGCGTTTACTTTGCAGTTCCGCCTTGCGCACCTGCTGCGTTTCGAGCGATTCGCGCGCGGCAGCCAAGGCAGCTCCTGCCGCTTCAACCTTTGACCGTGCCGTTGCCAAAGCCGCCTCAGGATCGCCCTCTCGCGTCAGCGCCGTACGCGATTCCTCCTGCCGCGCGGCCTCATTTTCCAGCCGCACCAGCCGGTGCTGCGCGCCTGCAAGCTCTGCCTCGGCAACGCGCCATTCGGCCTCAACCCCCGCCTGCGCCGCCATTGCCTGCGCCAAGGCCAGTTCGGCAGTGCGCGCGGCGCGATCAGCATTGCCCAGCGCATCGGCGAGCGAGGGCCGCAGCGCCTCATCGTGAGCGAGAGCTGTTTGCCCTTCGGCCAGATCCTTTTCCAGCCGGGCGAGAGCATCGGCGGCATCGCGGGTTAGCCGGTCGGCATCGCCGCGATCCTCTTCGAGCCGCTGATGTTGCCGCTCCAAATCTGCAAGCCGCTGCTCGGCGGCTTCGAGCTGACTGGTAAGCGTCGCCATGCGGTGGCCGTGTGCGGCGGCATCATCGCGGCGGTCAGCCAATTCGTCGCGCGCCTCGGCAAGTTTGCCCGCGCCCGAAGCCTGCGCATCCTGCGCAAGCTTCATCGCCGCCTGGGCTTCAGCCACGCGCGCCTCAGCACCCTTTGCTTCGCTTCGCGCAGCTTCGGCGGCAGCAGCGGCATCGCGCCAGCGCGAGAACACCAGCCGCGCTTCGGCCAGTTTGATCTTGTCCGATAGCGCGATGTAGCGCTCGGCCTGCCGCGCCTGACGCCGCAGTGTGCCGATCTGCTGGCCGAGTTGACCCATAATGTCTTCCAGCCGGGCCAAGTTAGTCTCGGTGGCGCGGAGCTTTTGCTCGGCATCCTTGCGGCGCACGTGCAGCCCGGCGATTCCGGCGGCTTCCTCGAGCATCTGACGCCGCTCGGCAGGTTTAGCGGCAATGACTGCAGCGATTTTGCCCTGACTGACCAGCGCGGGACTGTGCGCACCGGTCGCGGCATCGGCGAAGATCAGCGACACGTCCTTTGCGCGAACGTCACGCCCGTTAACCCGGTAAGCCGAGCCCGCGCCGCGCTCGATCCGGCGGACGACTTCGAGGTCTTCGCCGTCGGAAGACTCGGCGTGCATTACGACTTCGGCGAAATCGCGCGCCGGGCGCTGCGTAGTACCGGCGAAGATCACATCTTCCATGCCGCCGCTGCGCATTGATTTGGGCGAGCTTTCGCCCATCACCCAACGGATCGCCTCAAGCAGGTTCGATTTGCCGCAGCCGTTTGGCCCGACGACCCCGGTCAGCCCCGGCTCAATCCGCAGGTCAGCAGGCTCGACAAAGCTTTTGAACCCGCTGAGCCTGAGCCGCCTGATGCGCATCGTCTGGCCTGTTCCCCCGCCCGCCTTGCCGGGCCTTAGCGAGCGCCGGCGCGTTGCAGCGCGGCTTCCACTTCAGCCCAAGTGTTACCCTCGACCTTGCTACCATTGATGAACATCGTCGGGGTCGAATCGATCCCCGCGTCGCTGTAGGCTTTTGAATGGGCGGCAACTTCATTGGCCTTGGCGAAATTGCTCAGGCAGGTGTTCGATTGATCCACCGAAATTCCGCGCGCCGCGAAAAACGGCGTAAGTCCCTGGGCAGCCGCCACTGCGATGAATCGCTGGTTTTCCGGCAAGCTCATCGCCTTGTCGGCATTGGCAAGCGCTTCCTTGGTTTCTGCCCCGCCCAACAGCGAATCGAAATTGCCATAAATCTGCTCGACCAAGGGAAAGAAGCTCTCTTTCGGTGCGCAATTGACCAACATCGTCATCGGGACGTCGATCGGGTGGATGGCAAAGCTACGGTATTCAAGACTCACTCGGCCTGAAGGCACATAGTCGCTGGTCAGCTTGGGAAAGCCTTCCGCTGCCATCCGCGCGCAGTGCGGGCACGAAAGCGATCCGTATTCGACCAGTTTGATCGGCGCAGCAGGGTTGCCCATAACCATTCCACCGTCGGCGCTGGGTTCAACCATATCGTTCCAAGCCTTGCCCGCCGGGGCAGCAACCTTGGCCAGCGGGGATGATTCGGCAACCGGACCCGACGACGCAGCGTCATCCTTTTTGCAGGCGGCGAGCCCGAGCACGAGCGGCGCGATGGCAGCGGCGATGGCAAAGCGGGCGGGGAAGTGAAGTGTCATCCAGCGAATCCTCATAAACGAACCAATTAGAAGGTTAGCGAGCGGGTTAAGGACCGCAAAGATGATTCGCGGAAAACCCCCAGTTATCTGAGCAGCGGCGAACATTTTTTACTTGGTAAGCGCCAACAGCACCGGTCGCAGACCTGCCCAATCGCGGGCATCTTGCGGGCGGTCATTAATCAGGAAGCTGGGGGTTCCATTCACCGAGCCGACCGAAGAGGCGATCTGGTTTTCTTGCGAAATCGCCTTGGCGAGCGTCTCGTTACTCAGGCAGCGATCAAGCTCGGCACGGCGGTATCCGCGCGGTTCGAACTGGTCATAAAGGTGGAGGTCGGCGGCAACAGTGCGCATCCGTGTGGGGAAATCGGTGATCGTGTTCCATCGCCGCTGCTTGTCTTCGGGCACACTGGCCAGCCATTTTTCTTGCGAGCGCAGTACAATTGAATGGTTGAGCGGGAAGCGCGAAGGCTCACCACAGCCGACCATCAGTGTCGCCGCGATGTCGACGATGTTGCGCAGGTAAGGCCGGTACTCAATCGAGCCTTTGCCTTGGCGGATAAAGCCGAGCGCCAGTTCGCCGCTGGCCTCTTTCTCAAACGCAGCGCAGTGGCTGCAGGTATAGCTGATATATTCGACGAGCTTGATCTTGGCCTCAGGATTGCCGATCACGTGCGATCCGCTCGGTGTCGCGGCCACTTTGGCGACCCAGTTGACCTGGCCCCCGGGTTTCGCGGCAGGTTTGCCCGCAGCGATTGATAGCACGGCCGCGGTTACGAGCAGCGAGAGACGGGGCAAAGGTATCATAGTGTCATTCAATCCTGTTTGCCCGAATCGAGGCTGCGGGCTAGCGATTCGAGCACGGTACGAAGTTCGCCGTCGCCAATATCGCGCAGCGAATCGCCCAGTTCAAAGGGAATCGGCCTAAGACTTGGTGGGGCGGTCACTGCCTTATCAGCAGCCGGCGGCTTAACCGCACCTTGCCGAATTTTTACCCGCGCCACTGCATTATAGCCAAAGAAGCGGTTCACCCGCTCGATAATTTCCGGAATCACGTGCTGAATCATCGGCGCGTGGGCGGCCACGACGACCAGATCGAGGATGCCATCGCTCTTTTCGCCGTGCGGGAACCGGATAGCTTCGGGGGCGCAGACGCGGGCGTGGTTTGTCCCGACAATCTCGGGCCAGCGGGTGACGACTGATGACTGGACAAAGCCGAAACGGCGAAAGGCGGTGCGGCCAATTTCGGGCATCAAATCAGCGATAGCACGCGCCTGCCCGCCGCGCGGCCGTTCAAAACGGCGCGGGCCAGCGTCTTTGGGCCCAGGCTTTCCGGGGGTCTTGGCGTTGATGGTCTTGTCCCGTTCCATTGCAGCCACGCCCATGCCATAGCCGTGCGATGGATGCCAGCTTAGAGCATGTTACAACGGGGTTGATCGGATGGTACAACGGCCATGCACGCAGTCTGCCGTGGCGGGCGGCTCCGGGACAACCACCGCCTGATCCCTACCGCGTCTGGCTGTCCGAAGTCATGCTTCAGCAAACCACAGTTGCAGCGGTAATCCCCTACTTCGAAAAGTTCACTCGCGGCTGGCCGAATGTGGCGGCACTGGCAGCAGCGCCCGATGGCGATGTCATGGCGGCTTGGGCGGGGCTGGGGTATTACGCCCGCGCGCGAAATCTGCTCGCTTGTGCACGCGCCGTTGCAGCGCTCGGTGGGCGCTTTCCGGAAAGCGAGGAGGCGCTGCGCAAGCTTCCGGGGCTTGGTGCCTATACCGCAGCAGCGGTCGCCGCGATCGCCTTTGGCCAGCGCGCCGTGGTGGTAGATGCCAATGTTGAACGCGTGGTGTCGCGATTGTTCGCTATTGATGCGCCGTTGCCGGGCAGCAGAGCGGCGATCCGCGCAGCTACTGATCGTCTGACCCCGGACCATGGCGCTGGAGACTTCGCGCAGGCGATGATGGACCTTGGCTCGGGCGTTTGCACTGCCCGCAATCCGCGATGCGCAATCTGTCCGGTTAGCAGAGATTGCTTGGGGCTGAAACTGGGTGAACCTGCAAGGGTTCCCATCAAAGCACCCAAAAAGCCCAAACAGCAGCGAACCGGAAATGCCTATTGGATTGAGCAGGACGACGCGGTTTGGCTAGTCCGGCGTCCGGCCAAGGGAATGCTCGGCGGAATGCGCGCGCTTCCCGATGATGACTGGATCGCGCGGGCAAATGGCAGCGGGATCGCGCCTTTGCCCGGCGAATGGTCCTCGCGCGGACTGGTAAGCCACAGCTTCACCCATTTCGACATCGCCCTCTCCGTTCAGCTTTACCTTGGCAATGAGCAGGTTAAGATGAACGCAGAAACAGGCGAATGGTGGCCGCTGGGCCGCCTTGATGAAGCTGGTTTGCCAAGTCTATTTGCTAAGGCTGCACAGGCAATTCTGGCGCAGCGGGGGAGAGAATTGCACGTGATTGATTTGTCTATGGCGTCTACCGTCACCAGTCGCCGTGCACTCATGCAAGGCGCGCTGGCCTTTGGGGCTTCGGGCCTTTTTGTTCCAGCCGCACTGGCGCGCCCCACCCCCGCCGCTCTGACTAGCGCTGGCGCGGCAGCTTGGCCTGCGGTCGCCAGTTTGATGCACAAATACGTCGATAGCGCAAAGCTGCCCGGGCTGGTGGCAACGCTTGGTTGGCACGATGAGCCTTTTCGCGAATTGGCAATCGGCAGTTCGGAATTCGGCGGCCAAGGCGCGGTTTCCGCCGCCAGTCTCTATCGCGTCTATTCGATGACCAAGCCGATCACCGGGCTGCTCGCGGCAATCCTGATCGAAGAAGGGCACCTTTCGCTCGACGGCAAGCTTGCTGACATCTGCCCCGAATTCGCCACAATGCGCGTAGCGATTGACTCCAGCAAGGGCCTCGAATCGCGCCCCGCCACTTCGCAGATAACCATCCGCCAACTGCTCACCCATACCGCCGGTTTTGGATATGCCGTGGTTGGCCGCGATAAGGTCAGCTTGGAGTTGCTGCGGCGCGGACTGGTGACCGGCGCGATTACGCGTAGCAAGCTTGAAGGCGTTACCGCGCCGGTTCCGATTCCAGCCCCAGCCGATTATTTGCGCGCGCTCGCCGCAGTGCCGCTGGTGGCCGAGCCGGGGACATTATGGCAATATTCGATGAGCCTTGATGTGCTTGGCATGGCGATGGCGCGGGCAATGGGCCGACCGCTTGATGCGCTAATGAAACAGCACATTTTCGCACCCGCCGGAATGCATGAAAGCTGGTTCCAGCTTACGCAGGGTCAGGCGAAACGGCTCACCACCAATTATGGCTTTTTCAAAGGCTTACACGTGCCGCTCGATCAGGCGAAGGATTCGATTTACCGCGATCCGCAGCCGATTATTTTTGGCGGGGCCGGGCTGATAACTAGCCCACGCGATTATGACAGGTTTATGCGGGTGCTGCTGAATGACGGAAAGATTGGCGGCAAACAGGCGGTAAGCGCCGCAGCGGTGAGACTGGCAACATCAAACTTGTTGCCCGCCGATGCTGTTATCAAAGGCACTTCGGTTGAGGGTGCCGGGTTTGGTGCCGGCGGCAAGGTCGGGTTGGGAGAGGATGAGGGTACCTTCGGCTGGGGCGGCGCGGCGGGCACGGTGTTCGCCGTTCAGCGCCGCATCGGACTGCGGGCAGCCTTATACCCGCAGTTCATGCCGACGACGACTTATCCGCTGCAACGGGAGTTTGTCACCGCGGCCCGCACCGATGCAGTGGCCAGCCTTCTAACGAAATCTCCCGCAAGCGCCAAGCGGTGAACCAATTTCCGATTACCTTCGCCGGAAGCCCACTTGACCGCGCCGACCACCTGCGCGGTGATACCGATGCGGTTTCACGCCTGATGGATCACCGCGCCCGGCTGCTGCGACTGAGCGGGCTCGATCCGGTAATCGGCGATGACGGCGCGCTGGTTTGGGGCTCGCTTGCCGAAGTCGATACCGATGCTGAGCTGGTTTTTCTCGGCCTGCTCGATGGCCGCGCCTGCTTCGCCGCAGTGCCTTTATCTGCCACCGTGGCCCCTGCTGGACCAGCGCTTTGGAAGGCGGCTGCATCGCTATCTGCTGAAGAAATCGCCATCTATGGCACCGCGCGCGCGCTCGTCAGCTGGCACGCCCGCCACCGCTTTTGCGCGGTTTGCGGCACCCCCACCGTGCTTGCCAAAGGCGGCTGGCAGCGCAACTGCACCGATGGGCGATGCAAATGCGAACATTTCCCTCGGACCGATCCCGTCACCATCATGCTGGTTGAACATCCCAATGACTCTGGGGGCAATCTGCTGCTAGGCCGCCAGCCGCGCTTTCCCCCGCGCCGTTTTTCCGCGCTCGCAGGCTTTGTCGAACCCGGCGAAACTATCGAAGAAGCTGTCGCGCGTGAAGTTTTCGAAGAAGCCGGGGTACGGGTGCGCGATGTGTCCTATGTCGCCAGCCAGCCATGGCCATTCCCGTCCTCGCTGATGATCGGCTGCCACGCCTTTGCTGATGATCCGGCGATAACTGTCGATACCACCGAACTCGAAGAAGCCCTGTGGTTTACCCGCGATGAAATTGCCGCAGCGATGGCTGGCGATGAAAGCGGCCGGTTCATTGCTCCGCCAAGGATGGCGATTGCCAATGTGCTGTTGAAGTGGTGGTTGGGGCGGGGTTGACTTGGGCCCAGCCTGAAAAATAATGTGGGTAAACAAAATGGTGGGCTTCATCGGATAAAGGATTATGCTCTGCTCGTTATGACCCGCAATCGTGCCAATCCTGCCCCGTTTGCCCTGATGCTCGTTTCGCGCCGTAGCACGCTCGCGATGCTTTCGTCTGCAACCTTGCTCGCCGCATGCGGGGAATCGACAACGCCAACACCCAGCCCCGCGCCAACACCAACGCCGACTCCCACGCCTCCACCAGTGACCGGCCCGGCATGGTCCAGCTATGGCCGCGATGCCCAACATACTGGCCTCAGCGCAATTGCCTCGCAGGATCTTGTGCGCATCACGTGGTCAACAGCGGTCGATCTCGCGCCGCAATATACGTCCAGCGGTGATCTGCTTACGCACTATGGTTCTCCGGTCGTAACTACGCGCAACACCGTGGTGATCCCCGTTAAGACACAGGCGACGAGCGGGTATCGTGTTGAAGGCCGCAACGGGTTGAGTGGTGCTGTCGTCTGGACTGTGGTTACCGATTACGTATCGCCGCCGCACAATTGGGTGCCGCCATACAATGTGCTGCTCACGCCTCAAGGTCGGCTCTATGCCCCGGGAGCAGGCGGAAAACTTCAAGTGCGCGATGACGCTGATGCCGCCAGCAGCGCGCCCGCAACGCATGTATTTTTCGGTGTTGCTGCCTACAACGCTAATCCCGCAGCGTTCAACAGCAGCGTGTTTATCAACACGCCGCTTACCGCTGACGCGCTGGGCAATGTCTTTTTCGGCTTTCAAGTGACCGGGGCAAACCCGGCGGCGTTGGTGAGCGGCATTGCGCGGGTCGCGCCCGATGGCACAGGCACTTGGGTCGGTGCTGCGGCTGCGGCAGGCGACACATCGATCCAGAAGCCCGCGATGAATTGTGCGCCGGCGCTCTCGGTTGATGGCAGCACGGTCTATATCGCGGTGAACACTCCTGCCGGGGCTGTAGCGCAGACGGGCTATCTGCTCGCGCTCAACAGCACAACGCTCGCAACGCGCGCAAAGGTAGTCTTGATCGACCCAAATCTGCGCACGCCAGCGCGCGTCAGCGATGACGGAACCGCAACGCCGGTTGTGGGGTCCGACGGCCGCATCTTCTACGGCGTTCTCGAAGCGCTGTTCGGAACGCATAATGCGCGCGGCTGGCTGCTGCAATTTGATGCAGCGCTCAATCCGGTGGGGGTGCCGGGCAGTTTTGGCTGGGATATATCGCCCAGTGTTATCCCGGCTTCGATGGTGCCGTCTTACACCGGCACCTCACCCTATCTGCTCGCGGTGAAGTACAACAATTACGAGGGTGTGGGTACGGGTGACGGGCTAAACCGGCTCGCCGTGCTGGACCCGCGCGCCAGCCAAGCTGACCCGATCGTACCAACTGTTTCGGTAATGCGCGAGGTGCTGACAATACTCGGGCCTACCCTCGATAGCCCCTCGCTCACGGCGCGGCGAGAGTGGTGCATTAACACGATGGCCGCCGATCCAGTGCGCCGGTCGATCCTCGCGAACAATGAGGACGGTGTTTTGTACCGCTGGGATCTCACGACCAACACGCTGTCGCAGAGCATCCGGCTGACCTCCGGGCTCGGTCAGGCCTATACGCCGACGCTGGTCGGTGCGGATGGCGCGGTATATGCGATCAGCAATGCGACGCTGTATTCGATCCGGGCCAGTTGAGGATCTGATCCAGCTTTGCTCAATTAGAATCGATCAAACCAGCCCCAGCCGCGCCAGTTCTCCCGCCAGCCGCACCGGCATGGCATCGCCCGCCACCTCGCCTGCGCCCAAATCCACCGGGGCGTCCTCGTCCGACAGATAGCGCCAGCCTTGATGCGCGCGTTTGGGGCGGGGGTGGAGGTCGATCATTGTTGCGGCGATGACGATGTTGGTCTTGCCGCCTTCGGCTTCCTCGAAGCGCAGGATCGGGGACCGGGTGATTAGCTGGTGTTTGAAGATCCAGAATAGTGAACCGCCCGGCACTATCTCCTCATGCCGCTTGGGCAAATAGCGCGTGGTCAGCCGCACTTCGCTGCCGCGCCCGGCAAACCAGCCGTGGATTTCTTCAAGCGACTGCGCGCCATAGGCAACCTTGGTCAAGTGAAGCGGCATTATGTTTAGCCGCCAATTCCGGCGAGCCGCGCCAGCCCGAGGAAGCTCAAAAAGCCCATGCAATCGGTGCACATCGTCACGAACACGGCGGAAGATGTCGCCGGATCGATCTTCATCCTGTCAAGCGTCACCGGGACGAATACGCCTGCCAGCCCCGCGACCATGTTGTTGATCAGGATCGCCGCGCCGAACACCATGGCGAGCGGCGCGCTGTGCCAGATCAGGTAGGAGCCAAGCGCAATCAACAGCCCGAGCGAAACCCCGTTGGCGGCAGCGATACGAAATTCGCGGAAGATCACACGCGCGGTGTTGGCGCTGGTCAGCTGGTTGGTGGCAATGGCGCGAACCACCACCGCGAGCGTCTGCGTTCCGGCATTGCCGCCCATCCCGGTGACGATGCCCATCAGCGTCGCCAATACGGCGTAGCGGGCAATCTGCGCATCAAACTGGCTAACAATCGTCGCGGCGAGCATAGCGGTGGGCAAGTTGACCAGCAGCCACAGCACGCGGGTGCGGAAGGTCAGGTGCAGCGGCTCGTTGATGTCACCGTCGCCCGCGCCTGAGAGCAGCAGGGCATCTTCGCCAGCTTCTTCCTGAATGATGTGGACTACGTCATCGACGGTGATCTGGCCGACCAGCCGCCCGGCTTCATCGACCACAGCAGCAGAAATCAGAGCGTATTTTTGAAAGCGCAGTGCGACTTCTTCCTGATCCATATCAACCGGGATCAGTGATTGATCGCGCTTCATCACATCGGCAAGCGCGACCGAGCGCGGCGCGCGCAGGATCCAGCTGAGCGCGCAGGAGCCGACCGGGTGGTGATAGGCATCAACGACAAAAACTTCCCAGAACTCGGTCGCCAGCTGGTGGTTTTCGCGCAGGTAATCGATCAAGCCGCCGACGCTCATATGTTCGGGCACCGCGATAAAATCGCGGCTCATCAGGCGTCCGGCCGACTCCTCGGGGAAGGCCAGCGCGGTTTCAATCGCCGCCCGGTCTTCGGGCTCCATCTCTGCCAGAACCGCCTCGCGGTCCTCGGCGTCTAGATCCTCGATCATCGCCACCGCATCATCGGTTTCGAGCTGCTCGGCGATGTCGGCGACGGCCTCCGCCGGTAGCGCCTCGACCATCAGCTCGCGGACGTGATCGTTAAGTTCGGCGAAAACTTCCGGTCCCATCAGATCGGTAATCGCGCGGGCAAAATCGGCGCGCTCGTCTCGCGGCAGCAGCTCGAACAGATCGGCGATATCCGCAGGGTGGAGCGGTTCTACAAGGTCATAAACCGCGTCACGCTCGCCCTGATCGAGCGCATCGCGCACTTTGCGGACGAATTCGGGCTTGAGCCGGTTTTCCTCGTCGAGGCTCTCGGACACAGGATTCGAATCGTGCGTATCCGGGACCATCTCGGCCACCTTATCGCGCAGGTTTGGATCGAATTCCTCGGGAGTCATCGGCGCCGGTCTAGGCCGGTAAAAACCAATTGCAACCGGGCAAGCTTCGCGGGCGTGACTTTCTGCGATGCGTGCTTATATCGGGCGCGAAATCACAGGAGAATCCCCCAATGGCCGATGAATTCCTCAATTTTGCGCTCGATACTGGCGATGTCAAAATCAAGTTGCGCCCCGATCTTGCGCCTGGTCACGTGGCGCGGATTAAGGAGCTGGTCGGCGAAGGTTTTTACGACGGCGTAAAGTTCCACCGTGTGATCCCCGGCTTCATGGCGCAGGGCGGATGCCCGCAGGGAACCGGAATGGGCGGCTCGGACAAGGCTGACCTCAAGGCCGAATTCAACGCCGAACCACACGTGCGCGGCACCTGTTCGATGGCGCGCACATCGGCGCCGAATTCAGCCAACAGCCAGTTCTTCATCTGCTTCGATGATGCCAGCTTCCTTGACCGGCAATATACTGTTTGGGGCCAAGTCGTCGAAGGCATGGACAATGTCGACAAGCTGCCCAAGGGCGAACCCCCGCGCGAGCCCGGCAAGATTGTGACAGCGACGATCAGCGAGGCCTGATTGTAGCTTTCAGTTTAACGAAGGGGCGGGATTTCCCGCCCCTTTTTGTATCTGCGAAAGACTAAAGCCTCACAACCCAGCCCCCATCAGCCAATCATGGAACAGCTTCACGGGCCGAGAATTGAGCGCGCGGGGGCGGCAGACGAACCAGTACGAATAGGGGCTGTCGACTTCGAGGTCGTACAGTTGTGCCAGCCGCGTATCCCCGGATCTTTTCATATGGTCATCGTGCATGATGGCAATACCGAGTCCCTGCGCGGCAGCCTCGAGGATTAGCTTGCCTGAATCGAAGTGGTCGATCGCGATCGGCTCAAGGTTTTCCATCCCCAGCGCCTGCTTCCACGCGGCAAAACTTTCGGGCAGATCGTTGTGGATCAGGAAGGTCTGGCGTGACAGCTTTGCCTGATCGGGCTGGTCGCCGAGTTCAGCCGCGAGCTCTTTCGATGTGATGGCAAACACCCGATTGTGATCGAGCTGCACGGCATAGAGCGACGGATCGGGGTGGCGGGCGAGGATGATTGCCGCCTCAAGGCTATCGCCCAGCCGGTTATCGAGATGCGGGCCGGTATCGACGTCGATATGCAGCCGGGGGTGCAGTTTGCGCAGTTCAAGCAAGCGCGGGAACAAGCGCTGTTCGCCGAACAGCGAAGGCACCCCGAGGTGTAGCCGCAGCAGCTTGCCAGTATCGACCAGCGCCTCGACGACCTCGGCAAGCTCATCCAGCTTGGGGCCGACGGCATCGTAAAAGATCTGGCCGTCCTCGGTGAGTTTGAGCGCCTGATGCTGGCGCAAGAACATCTTTTTGCCGGTGAATTCTTCAAGGCTTTGCAAGCGGCGTGACAGCGCTGAAGGGCTGAGCCCAAGCTCGCTCGCCGCGGCCTTTGCCGAGCCTAAGCGGACCACACGGACAAACGCCTCAAGCGCGCGAAGGGGGGGGAGTCGGCGCATGGTGCGTCTATTCGTCCTCGGCCTCGGCCATGCCCGGCGGATGCAGCCGCAACCGGGTGACGTGGCGTTCGTTGCCGCCGATTACCTCAAGCCGCCAGCCGCTGTCATGCGCAAGCATTGTCCCCACCTCTGGCACTTGACCCGCAAGCAGGAAAGCGAGGCCGCCCAGCGTATCAACGTCTTCCTCAACCTCAGCAAGGCGCGGATCGATACGTGTCCCGACATCATCGAGCTCGGCGTGGGCATCGGCTTCCCACATTCCGCCTTCCAGTGGCAGCAGCAGATCGCGCGCGGCATCATCATGCTCGTCCTCAATCTCGCCGACGATCTCCTCAACCAGATCCTCGATGGTGACGATCCCTTCGGTGCCCGAATATTCGTTGAACACCACCGCCAGATGCATTCGGCTGGCGCGCATATCCGCCAGAACATCAAGCGCGCCGCGCGATTGCGGGACGAACAGCGGCTGGCGCATCAAGCTGGTCCAGTCCTTCGGCGGTGGCTTTGGGCCAGCGAGGAACGGGAACACATCCTTGATATGAATCATGCCTTTGATCTCGTCGAGGCTTTCACCATAAACCGGCATGCGGCTGTGGCCGTGCTCGGTAAAGGCGCTGACCAGTTCATCCCAAGTCAGCGAGGTTGGGACGGCGATTATTTCGCGGCGCGGGATGGCGACATCATCGGCATCGTGCTCGCTAAAATGGAGCAAATTGCGCAGCATCTGGCGCTCAATCGGTGAAAGGTCACCAGCAGGTGAGGTGCCGCCCTCGTCCTCGTGATCGTCAATCGCTTCTTCAAGCTGGGCGCGCAGGCTCTGGTCTTGGCCAAGCCCGAGCAGCCCCCGGATTATCGCGCTAAGCGAGCGCCTACTATCGGGTTCTCCGGCGGTATGATCGGCCATGGTCTTGCAAAAATTCCCCGAATCCGGCGCGCAGTTGCAAACGCTTCAATCGCAATATGGGTTGGCGATGCCCATGCTGGCAAGGGCCTTTATCTCCAAATACTCCATTTTTGCTGCATGTGCGAAGGAAATCTCGTGATCGTGCCCCGCAAGATGCAGTAACCCGTGGATTATCAGATGGGCGGTATGGTGCTCTATGCTGACACCCTTTTCTTCGGCCTCACGCGCGCAAGTCTCATGCGCAAGGGCAATATCACCGATCATTTCAGGTGGGCCGTCTGCTTTGAGCGCGAGCAGGTGGGCGCGTTCAAGCATTGGGAAAGACAGCACATTAGTCGGCCGATCCTTCGCCCGCCACTCGCGGTTGAGCGTTTGCACTTCGGCGTCCGAAGTGAACAACAGGCTGGCGGAAATGCGTGGGTTGGCGAGTTCTGGGGCAACCTGTGCAGCGGCCTCCAAAGCCTGTTCGGCGAGGTCAGCCCAGTCGAATCCCGGGGGCCATGGGCTGTCTATCGCAATGTCTAGGTCCATTGTCGGGGGCTAGGGCAGCGCGCGCCCTTCGACAAGCTCAGGGTGAGCGGCATTTGTGGAAGTAACCTTAATCCCGAGCGCGCTCATCCTGAGCTTGTCGAAGGAGACGCGCAAACCTCGCGTCACCCATCCTTGCCCTCATAGGCCTCAACAATCCGGCCCACAATCGGATGCCGCACCACGTCCGCCACGGTAAACCGAGTCACCGCAATGCCCTCCACGCCTTCGAGCCGCTCAACCGCGTCTTTCAGCCCGCTCATCGCCACGCCGCCGGGGATGTCGACCTGTTTGGGATCGCCGCAGATCACCATGCGGCTGTTCTGGCCAAAGCGGGTGAGGAACATCTTCATCTGTGCTGGCGTGGTATTCTGCGCTTCGTCCAAGATCACGAAAGCATCGGCGAGCGTCCGTCCGCGCATGAAGGCGATTGGCGCAACTTCAATCTCGCCGCTCGCCATGCGCCGTTCAACCTGTTCGGGCGGCATACAATCATAGAGCGCATCGTAAAGCGGGCGCAGGTAGGGATCGACTTTTTCCTTCATATCGCCGGGCAGGAATCCCAGCCGCTCCCCCGCTTCCACCGCCGGGCGCGAGAGGATCAGCCGCTGCACCGATCCGTTCATCAATTGGCTGACCGCCTGCGCCACCGCAACATAAGTTTTGCCGGTTCCTGCTGGCCCGAGTGCAAAGATCATGTCATTGCTGCCCAGCGCCTTCATATATTCGATCTGCATCGCAGAGCGCGGGACGATGGTTTTCTTGCGGGTGCGGATCATCACCGATGGCGCATCAAGCTCGCGGGTGACGATGCCATCGAGCGTCGGTTCAGCGGACATCGAGATCAACGATTCGACGGCGCCGCTATCAATATCGAGGCCGGAAAGCAGCCGCTGGTGCATGCCTTTCAGCACATCGCGCGCCCGGCCCACAGCATCGGGTGCACCTTCGATCTGAATTCGGTTGCCGCGCGCCGCGATATAAACGCCGAGCCGGTTTTCCAGCTGCACCAGATTGGCATCAAACTGACCAAACAGCCTGCCGAGCACGGCGGGTTCGTCAAATTCGAGTTCCGCCCGAGCACGTTTCGGGGGTTCGGGCCGGAGGTGCGCCACGTTATGTGCGCGATCAGCTTTGCGGGTCATGCGCTCCTTTCGAGTGCGGGGCCGCGGGGACGACCCACAAGGAGCAGGATAGGCTTCGGATTGCTACAAGCAAGCGGGTGTGTGAATTGTTGCGGGGGAAAAAGGGGTTCTCGCAGAGATCGCTGCTGAAGCAGAGTTCGCAGAGTAATGGTGTCCAGCGCCGCAGACTCACTTCATATCAATGTTGCACCCTGAACACCCGCCGAATTGGAGGGACGGCTTCGCCACAAAAAGAGCTCTTTGCGCCCTCTTTCTTCCTCTGCGGTCTCTGCGTGAACCAACTTTACTTCTTAGAATTCAAAGTCGGATCAGTTCAGAGCGCAGCGAATTTGGTCCTGCTTCCAGCAATTCAACCTCAACCAGATCACCGATCTTGGCATCACCCTCAAAATAGGCCGATTGCAGCCACGGCGTTTTGCCAAGCCATTGCCCCGGCTTCCTCCCGGTGCGATCAACCAGCACCGAACATTTGCGGCCAACACTCGCCTGATTGAAGACAAGGCTGCTTGCCTGCAAAGCCGCCTGAAGCCGCTGGAGTCGTTCGTCCATTATCTCGGGTGCGATTTGATCGGGCATTGTCGCGGCTGGAGTGCCGGGGCGGGGGGAATATTTGAAGCTGAAGCACTGCGCGTAACCAACCAGCTCAACAAGCGTCAAGGTTTCGGCAAATTCGGCCTCGGTCTCACCCGGAAAGCCGACGATGAAATCACCCGACAGCGCAATATCGGGCCGCACCGCGCGGGCGCGATCGAGAACCTTGAGGTAGCTTTCCACCGAATGGCTGCGGTTCATCGCTTGCAGCACCCGGTCGCTGCCCGATTGCACCGGCAGGTGGAGGAACGGCATCAGCTTGGCGATCTCGGCATGGGTCATGATTAGTGCATCGGTCATGTCAGTCGGGTGGCTGGTGGTATAGCGGATGCGCTTCAGCGCGGGAATTTCCGCCAGTTCGCGGATCAGGCCATCCAGCCCCGCCGCACGGCCTTTTGCATTCTCGCCGCTCCAGGCATTCACATTCTGACCCAGCAGGGTGATTTCCAGCGCGCCTGCATCCACCAGCCGCTGCGCCTCGGCCACCAGATCGGCGAACGGGCGTGAGACTTCGGCCCCGCGCGTGTAAGGTACGACGCAGTAAGTGCAGAACTTGTCGCAACCTTCCTGAACAGTGAGGAAGGCCGATGCGCCGACCCGTCGCCGCGCGGGCAGGGCATCGAATTTGGTCTCGGCCGGCATGTCGGTATCGACCGCGCGGCGGCCCGCCACCGCCTCGTCAATCATCGCCGGAAGCCGGTGATAGGCCTGCGGACCGACGACCATGCCCACGGTGGGCGCGCGGCGCATAATCTCTTCGCCCTCAGCCTGCGCGACGCACCCGGCGACCGCGATCAGCGGGCTTGATCCATCATCGCGTCGCAACCTGCCGATGTCCGAATAGACGCGGTCAACCGCCTTTTCACGGATGTGGCAGGTGTTGAGCACGACGAGATCGGCATCTTCGCCCTCGCTTGCGGGCGCGATCCCCTGCGCGGAGAGCAACTCGGCCATCCGCTCGCCATCATAGACGTTCATCTGGCAGCCGAAGCTTTTGACCCGGTAGGTCTTGGGGGGAATGGTGGATTGCATGGGCGCTGCCCCTAGGCGAGATTCAGGGCGGCGGGAAGGGTTCTCGCGGCGTACCAAACAGGCTAACCCGCGACGCATGAGCGAAACCTACGATGCCATAGTTCTCGGCGCGGGCGCTGCGGGAATGATGGCGGCGGCTACGGCGGGCCAGCGCGGGCGGCGCGTGCTGCTGATCGATCACGCGGATGAGCCGGGCAAAAAGATCCTGATTTCGGGCGGCGGACGCTGCAATTTCACCAATCTGCATACCGCGCCTGATCGTTACCTTTCGCAAAACCCGCATTTCGCCAAGTCGGCGCTCAGCCGCTACACCGCGCAGGATTTCATCGCGCTGGTCGATAGTTACGGCATTGCCTGGCACGAAAAGACGCTGGGGCAATTGTTTTGTGATGGCTCGGCGCGGGCTATCGTGGCGATGATGGTGGAGGAATGCGCGAAGGGCGGCGTGGTCCTGCATTGCGGGGATGCGGTGCGCGATGTTGTCCATGCTGATGGGCAGTTCCGAGTAACTTACGGTGCGCAGACTGCTCAGGCCCCCGCGCTGGTAATCGCCACCGGCGGGCCATCGATCCCCAAAATGGGCGCGACCGGCTTCGCCTATGATCTCGCCCGCCAGTTCGGCCTCAAGGTGGTCGAACCGCGCCCAGCGTTGGTGCCACTGACGCTGGGCGGAGACGAAGTCCTGTTCCGCGATCTCTCAGGCGTCGCGGCGGAGGTGGTGATGCGCTGCGGTAAGACCAGCTTCCGCGAGGCCGCCCTGTTCACCCATCGCGGGTTGTCCGGTCCGGCGGTGCTCCAGATCAGCTCTTACTGGCGCAAGGGCGACGCGCTGGGCGTGAATTTTCTGCCCGACTGCGCGCAAGGCTGGCTGCGGCAAGCCAAGACCGCGCGTCCACGCACCAGCCTGGCGCGACTGATTGGCGAGTCGCTTCCCGAACGTCTGGCGGTGGTATTATGTGAGCAACTGGCCTTGCGCGGAGAACTCGGCGCCCTCACCGACAAGGCGCTAACCACCGCCGAAGCGCGCCTAGCCGACTGGCGCTTCACCCCCAACGGAAGCGAAGGCTTCGCCAAGGCCGAAGTCACCGCCGGCGGCATCAGCGCCGCCGAGCTTTCCTCAAAAACAATGGAAGCGAAACGGATGCCGGGGCTCTACGCGATAGGCGAGGCGGTGGACGTTACCGGCTGGCTCGGCGGCTATAACTTCCAGTGGGCCTGGGCCAGCGGGTGGGCTGCTGGGCAAGCGATATGACTAAAGATTAACCGCGTGGGCGTACGAAGGGATATCGCATCTGGGCGAAATACCCGCCCGGAACCTTCTCGGGAACGCCGTATCCCTTGGGCCAAACATTATCCGGAAAGAAGTACGTCCCAAATATCCGGTCAATAAGGGGGAAGTGGATCGCGAAGTTTTTGTCGATGCCTTCTGCCTCAATCGCATGATGCCAATGATGAAAGCGCGGCACCACCAGCCATTTCCCCAGCCAGTTGAAATCGCCGCGCAGATTGGCGTGGACCAATGACGCATATATATAAACCATGCCGACATAGGCCTGCATAACCGATGGCAGAAAGCCAAAGGTTAGCAGTGGCAGCGACGTTACCCCGCGCAGCAGTACGATCTCGACAAAATGCATGCGTGCGCCCGCCAGCCAGTCCATCGTTGTTGCGCTGTGGTGCACGGCATGGAATCCCCAGAGAATCGGCAAGCGGTGAAACATCCGGTGGAACCAGTATTGGGCAACGTCTGTCAGGATCATGGCAAGCAAAAACTGCAGCACCCATGGCAACCCGCCCACCGCTGATCGTACACCGCTCATCCAGATGAAATGACTGTTGGCATAGCCCGACGGCGCGAGCGCGAGAAAGGTGATAACCTGCACCAGCATTGAACTGATCAAGTAATAAAACAGGTCTTCGTTCCACTCGCGGCGGAACAGATGCTGGTCACGCAGGTGGGGGAAAACGCGCTCGAGCGGCGCGAACATCAATCCGGTAGCGATCATGTTTACAGCGAAGAAATCGAGCCCGAAAAACATTCCCCAGTCGTGTGACTCATGTGGTTGCACCGCAGCACCGCCAAGGATTGAAGCTGTGAGTGCAATAGAAAGCGCTGTCAGCCCAATGGCTTTGCGTTTTCGAACCAGCAAGCTGAGCAGCGCGAGGCCATAGGCCGCGATTAACGTGATGTGGACTAGCAGGCGAAACCCGTCCCAACTGCGCAACACTTCAAGTTCTGGCATCGCAAAGCTCATCTGCCACCGAAGGGCTGCGACGAAGCACAGCCCGACGATTGCCAAGATAATGGCGAAAAAGCCGGAAAACCAGCCCGATCCAAAACGCCTTACTTGGAGCGGAGATTCGAGATCCTGCTTCAGATCATTGAGAAACTTCATTGTCGCCTCGTTTCTAGTGTTCAACCCTTTGTCAGATTACGTAACAGTGCGTCACGTGCCGCTGCTGCCATAGCCTTGCGATCCCTTACCGCTTCTCCCTCCAGCCTCGCCAAAAACCGCACCGTTAACCTTACATTCCTCCGCCTTCCCAGAATGCGCAGGAAGTTCGCCACGCCATGTTCCGTCCCAACCCACGCTATTTCCGCTGCCTCATTACCGTAATCGAGCAGGACCGGAATCACGCTCACCCCCTCGGGCACCGGCTCTAAAGCTGATAACAGCGATGACTTAAAGGGCAGCAGGCCGGTGCCGTCGCTCGTCGTGCCTTCGGGGAAGATCGTCAGCGCGCCGGTATCGTGCAGCGCGTGGCGGATATCTTCGATTTGGCTGTGGACGCTGGTGCGGTCATGCCTCGCGATGAAAACCGTCTGGTTCATCGCGCAAAGGTGTTTGAGCAGCGGGGTTGACGATAGCCCGTCATGGCCGACGAAGGCGCTGCCTGTCACAGCGGCGATGGCGGGCACGTCGATCCAGCTGACGTGGTTGGCGATGAGGAATGCGCCGAGCTTTGGCTGTTCGCCCTCAATCTTGAGCCGCACGCCTGCAATCCAGCTCAGCCCGGCAAGGAAGTGGCGCGGCCAAGGGTTTTTGAGGCGCAGGGCGTGGCACAGATAATAGAGCGGAAGGCAGGTGAGAAACAGCGCCAGCATCGCGGCAATGCGCAGGGCAATTCGGATGGCACCGAATGCGCCGATCCGCCGCAGCTGCGTGGCGGCTGCCGTGACCATTACTCAGACCCGGCTGATCCCGGCGGATCACGGGTCAGCTTCACCCCAAACAGTTCCATGCGGTGATCGACCAGCCGGTAACCCAGCCGCTCGGCAACCTGACGCTGCAGCGCTTCAAGTTCAGGATCAACGAATTCGATGACCTTGCCGCTTTCAACGTCAATCATGTGGTCATGATGCGCTTCAGGTGCGGCCTCGTACCGCGCGCGGCCGTCGCCGAAATCGTGGCGATCAAGGATGCCGGCCTCTTCGAACAGCCGCACAGTGCGATAGACCGTGGCGATGGAAATGCCCTTGTCGATCGCGCTGGCGCGTTCGTGCAATTTATCGACGTCGGGATGGTCGGTGCTGTCAGACAGGACACGGGCGATAACCCGGCGCTGATCTGTTATGCGCAGGCCGCGTTCAGCGCACAAGGCTTCGACGTCGATGGTCTGTTGCACGTGCTACTTTCGCCCAAAAAAGAAAAACCTCGCAGGATATTAGGCCTGCGAGGTTTTTGTGCAAGTGTGGCAAAGGCATTAGCCTCAACCGCGCGCGTGAGGTGCGTTTATTTTTTACTTCGCCTTGGGCGGACGGCCGCGTTTGGCGGGAACCTTGGGCGGCTGAGCCTTCTTAGGCATCTTGGTTCCGAGCTTGCGGCCCAGACCGATCTTCTTAGCGAGCACCCGGCGGCGTTCAGCATAGTTGGGCGCGACCATAGGGTGATCGGCGGCAAGGCCCCATTTGGCCTTGTATTCATCAACGTTCATGCCGTGATGGGTCGAAAGGTGACGCTTGAGCATCTGCAATTCCATACCGCAGTCCATGCAGATGACCTTGTCAGGCTTTACCGAAGCGCGCGCCGAAACGGCGGGCTTAAGCGGAGTAGCTTCAGGTTCGGCAGGTGCGCCTAATCCGGCAAGTGCCTTGTAAACATTGTTGATCAGTGCGGTAACTTCATCGGAAGAAACATTGTTGTTGCTGACGTGTGCGGCAACAATGTCCGAAGTAAGCGTGATGAGCGTTTCGTTCATATCGCTCTGCAGATTGTCCATTGGTATTTCCTTCATTTGCGACCGGGCCGGTTGAGCTCCGGATTCTTGGTTGTGAACATGCACCCACCCCATTCCGAGTTCCATAGCAATTTGTCTATTGTTGGCAAGTCGGAAGGTTAGGTGTCAGCAAAATAGCTGCTCCAACTTTCGCTGATAATTAAATATCAGCGTAATTGTTATTCAATCGGGCAAGCAAAGGTTACCGCATCAATCCGTGCACCTGATGGCGTGCGATAATAGTTGGGACGCATCCCGATAGGGGTAAAGCCTTGGGCGCTATACAGACCTTCGGCCGGATTTCCGCGCCGCATTTCAAGCAGCAACCGTTTTGCACCGCGTGCGCGTGCCGCTACGGCAAAGCGGGTGAGCAGCTTGGTGCCGATGCCGTTGCGGCGGAAAGAGGGCACCACCGCGAACAGCAGCAGCTCCTCCTCTTCATAGCCCGCGCGCGATAGCGAGAAGCCGGTCACGGCTGCATCATCAGCTGGGGCATTACCCGCCTCATCGGTGAGAAGGCAGTGGCAATTACCGATGAGCAAGGCGTCTTCAACCTGGCTCCGGCTCCAATTCTCACCCCAGGCGGGATCGAAGGCCACGGCCATTACCGCCATAATGTGGTCAACCTGATCGAGCTGCGTGGTCATCCGGGCAGGCTTGGTGTGTGTGAAATAGGTAAGCGCGCATCGGGCGCGCGGCCATAGATTGGCGAGACATCGCGCGTGAGCAGATGGTGCGGAAGCAGGCCGAACTGGCGGGCATCGGGAAGCAGAGTGTGAGCCTCGCCAAACCCGCGCAAAGCCACCAGCGCTTCGGCCTGGCTGCCCGCGATGTGCTCGCTTGCTGTGACATTTGCGGCGTCTTCAGGGGATAGGGAGGCTAGCGCGCAAGTGGGCGCCCCCTCAGCGTCAAAATGCTGCACGAACCATTCGCCATGTCCGCCCATCATCGCCGCAGTAACTGGCTCATCGCCGCTAGCTGCCCTACCTTGCGCCGCGACCAATGCCAGCGTGGGATAACCGAGCACAGCAATTTTCCACGCCAGCCCCAGCGCCCGCGCCGCAGCGATGCCCACGCGAACCCCGGTGAAACTTCCCGGCCCGAGCGATACGGCAATCCGGTCCGCACGCCCTTTGCCCGGCAGCGCGGCGATCATCGGCACCAGCGCTTCGGCATGTCCGCGCCCGAGCACCCGGCAATCACCACCAAGCAGAACGCCGTCATCGAACAGTGCCACTGAACAGGCGTCAGTCGCACAGTCGATCACCAGCGTGCGCATAAGGCTCAGGCGGCGCGAACTTCGGTGACTTCGGGGACGTAGTGCTTGAGCAGGCTTTCGATGCCGTTTTTCAGCGTCGCCGCAGAACTTGGGCAGCCGGCGCAGGCACCCTGCATCGCAAGGTATACCACGCCTTTGCGGAAACCCCGGTAAACGATGTCACCGCCATCATTGGCCACCGCTGGGCGCACGCGGGTGTCGATCAGATCTTTGATCTGTTCGACAATGTCGGCATCCTCGGCCTGATCCTCAAACAAAGCATCTTCGGCAGGGACGATGATCGCACTGGCGCTCGGTGCGGAAAACAGCGGCGCGCCCGAAACGAAATGATCGAGCAGCATGGCGACAACCTGCGGCTTTAGGTCGTTCCAGTTTACCCCTTCACCAGCAGTGATCGAGATAAAATCACGGCCATAGAAAACACCGGTAACATCGCCGAGGCTGAACAGTGCATCGGCCAGCGGGCTCGCCGCAGCATCCTCCTCATTGGCGAAATCGCGGGTGCCTGCGGGCATGACTTCACGGCCCGGCAGGAACTTGAGCACGGCGGGATTGGGGGTTGTCTGGGTTTCGATAAACATGATCCCACATGTAGGCGCGCGCAGGTGGAGGGGCAAGGGGGATGGGAAATCCCGGAAATCCCGATTTTGACGAAGGCGATGCGGGCGCTTAAAGGGCATTGATGACCCTGCGCATCGCAACTGTATGGTTTGAGCTGAAAACCTTCGTCGAACACGCCATCTCATTTTCCGATGACGCCCTGCATATCTTCGCAGGAGTGCTGGTGCAGATAGCTGTTGCGGCCCTGCTGCGCCGTTCGCTGGCAAGCTGGTGGCCGTGGGCGGCGGCACTAGCGCTTGAACTGGGCAACGAATGGGTCGATCTGGCGATTGAGCGCTGGCCGGTTCCCGCCGAACAATTCGGTGAGGGCATGCGCGATATTATCCTGACCATGGCGGTGCCAACATTGATGCTGGTAATTGCGCGGTGGCGTCCGCGCTGGATGACGGGGCGAAGGTGACACTGTTCATAACAGGCCTATTCACTGGTCCTTCATAACCGCCGCACCTATAGAGCTGCCATGACAACACGCCCCCGTGCCGAAAATCCGCGTGCCGCAAGCCCCCGTTTTGCTGCCGCCCGTCTCGCAGCCCTGCTGTCACTCGCTCTTTTGCTGGGCGGACCTGCTGTCGATGCCAAGCCAAAACCTGTTCCCATTCCGACTGTGCCTGGGCTCGTCGCCGATCCCGGGCCTTGGCTCTATCGTGGTAGTGATGTGCCGCAGGATAAGGCATGGACTTTCGGTGAAATGCCCAATGGGCTGCGCTATGCTGTTCGGCACAACGGCGTTCCGCCCGATCAGATTTCTATCCGCGTCCGCGTTGATGCCGGCTCGCTTAACGAGACTGAAAATGAGCGCGGCTATGCCCACTTTATTGAACATCTGGTATTTCGCCAATCAAAGTACCTTGCTGATGGTGAAGCGATTCCCGCTTGGCAGCGGTTGGGCGCGACTTTTGGTTCGGACACCAATGCCGAAACATCGCCGACCAGCACCACCTTTAAGATCGATCTTCCTGGCGCAACTCCAGCCTCGATTGACGAGAGCTTCAAGTATCTATCCGGAATGGTCATTGCGCCAACGCTGAGCGCGGCCAACGTCAAAACCGATCTACCGATTGTGCTGGCGGAAAAGCGTGAGCATGGCGGCGCTGCAGAACGCGTCGATCATGCGATGCGCGATACTATTTTTGCCGGGCAGCCAATCTCGCGGCGCGATCCGATCGGCACCGAGCAAGCGCTCAACGCCGCCACCGAAGCATCAATCCGCGCGTTTCATGCGCGCTGGTATCGGCCTGAAAATACTGTGGTGATCGTTGCCGGCGATGCCGATCCCAAGGCACTACAGGCGCTAGTGACAAAATGGTTCTCCGATTGGCCGGTAACGGGTCCGCATGTTGCGACACCATCGTTCGGCACACCAGAAGCAGGGCCCGATGCCTTGGCCGGACCGGGCACTCCGCTGTCCCCCATTGGAACGGCGGGCTTTAAGGTTGAGGCTGATCTGCCGCGAACCGTGACGTGGTCAGTGATGCGACCGTGGAAACAGGTGAAAGATTCGATTGCCTATAATCAGGGGTTGATGATCGATCACGTCGGGGTGGCAATCATCAACCGGCGGCTCGAATCGCGCGCGCGCAAAGGCGGATCCTATCTGGTCGCGCAGGTTGATGGCCAAAAGATCAGCCGCTCATCTGATGCCACCTATGTCACTGTCCAGCCGATCAACAGCGATTGGAAGGCGGCGGTAAGGGATGTCCGCAGCGTGATCGAGGATGCACTTGCCAGCCCGCCTTCGCGCGAAGAAATTGACCGTGAACTGGCCGAGATGCGGATCGTTTACGTCAACGGTGTCGAGCAGCGCGAATTGCAGCCCGGTGCCGATCTGGCGAACGAAATTGTCCAGGCGCTCGATATCCGTGAAACCGTCGCCTCGCCCGATACTGTGCTGGGGATTTTTGATCGCTCGAAAGCGCTGTTTACGCCCGAAGCGGTGCTGGCCCATACCCGTAGCCAGTTTACGGGAACCGTCACCCGCGCGTTCATGGTCACGCCTGCTGAGGGCGAAGTTACGGTCGATGCCCTGCGGCAGGCGATGGCAGCCCCAGTTGCGGCGGACACATCGGTGCGAACTAGTGCCAAAGCGGTCGCCTTTGCTGACCTGCCACCCATCGGCGTTGAAGCGCAGCCAACAGCAATCACCCCTACCGGATTGCTAGGCATCGAGCAGCTCGATTTCGCCAACGGCGTAAAGGCGCAGATCTGGCCGACCGAAGACGAGCCTGGGCGGGTTACCGTCAAGGTGCGGTTTGGCGCGGGTTACCGTTCCTTCACCAGCAGCGATGCGGCGGTGATTGCTCTGGGGCAGGCGGCGCTGATCAATGTTGGCGTGGGCCAGCTTGGCGAAGAAGAGCTTGATCGCATTTCTACCGGGCGCAAGATGGGATTTACCTTCCGCATTGCCGATGCCAACTTCTCGTTCTCTGGCGATACCCGGCGCGATGATCTGGCTGATCAGCTTTATCTGTTCGCCGCCAAGCTGTCGCAGCCGCGCTGGGATACCAATCCGCTGGTGCGGGCCAAAGCGCAGTCACGGCTGCAATATGATGCGCTGGCGACATCGCCAAACGGTGTGCTCAGCCGTGATCTCGATTGGCTCCAGCGCGGCCGCGATCCGCGCTACCGGATGCCGGTACCTGCCGAAGTTGAGGCGGTAACCGCTGAACGCTTCCGCAAGGTTTGGGAGCCCATTCTGCTCTCTGGCCCGGTTGAAGTGCAGGTGTTTGGTGACATCGATCATGACCAGACGGTGGCGGCATTAGCCCGCACATTCGGCGCGCTCAAACCGCGCCTGCCGCTCTCCCATCCGCTCGCCCCGGCCTCTACTGCCGTGCCGGAGGGCGGGGCTGCGCCAATTGTACTGACCCATCACGGCGATGCCGCGCAGTCTGCGGCGATGGTGTTCTGGCCTACCGGCGGCGGCGTTGCTGCGGTGCGCGATTCGCGCCAACTGCGCATTCTGGCTGAGGTGTTTTCCAACCGGCTGCTTGACCGGATGCGCGAAAAGTTGGGCGCATCCTATTCGCCGCAGGTCTATTCGGCATGGCCCGTGGACCTTGTCTCGGGCGGGCAAATCACCGCGATGGCCCAGCTTCAGCCAAAGGATGTGCCAGCCTTTTATGAGGTGGCTGACGAAATCGCCGCCGATCTGATCGCGCGTCCGCCGAGCACTGACGAACTGGTCCGGGTTACCGAGCCGCTGCGCCAGCTTATCACCCGCGCCTACACCGGATCGAACTTCTTCATGAGCCAGATCGAAGGCGCAACCACCGATCCAAGGCGCTATTCGGTGGTGCGAACCCTGCTGCCCGATTCCACCGTGACCACGCCCGCGGCAATGCAAGCGCTCGCGGCGAAATATTTGGTGCGCGGCAAGAGCTGGCGGCTCGCGGTGCTTCCGCAAGTTGAGGTGACGGCAGCAAAATCGGCGAGCACGCGGGTGCCAGCGGCAGGGAAGTAACCGCCGGGGCGCGCAAACCTGCTTTTGCATTCCGGCCCCTACGGGGCTATGGGGCCAGCCCGAACAGGAGTTGGCGGCGTGGCATCGAATTGGAACCCTGAAAGCTGGAAGGCGCAGGAAGCGCGGCACTTGCCTGAATATGGCGATGCCGATGAATTGGCGCGGGTCGAAAAGACCCTGCTCAACTATCCGCCACTGGTCTTCGCTGGGGAAGCGCGCGCGCTGAAGGCTGATCTGGCCAATGTTGCGGCGGGCAAGGGATTTTTGCTTCAGGGCGGCGACTGCGCTGAAAGCTTTGCCGAGTTCCATCCCGACAATATCCGCGACACGTTCCGTGTGCTGCTGCAGATGGCGGTGGCGCTAACATATGCCTCCAAGCAGCCGGTGGTCAAGGTTGGGCGGATGGCTGGCCAGTTCGCCAAGCCGCGCTCTGCACCAACAGAAACTGTGGAGGATCAAGAGCTTCCAAGCTACCTCGGCGATATCATCAACGGTATCGAATTCGATCCCGCCATCCGCCGCAACGATCCACAGCGGATGGTGCAGGCCTATAGCCAGTCCGCCGCGACGCTCAATCTGCTGCGCGCGTTCTCCAACGGGGGCTATGCCAATCTGCGCCAGGTGCACAAATGGACGCTCGATTTCATGGGCCGCAGCCCGTGGGCGGCAAAGTTTGCCGAAATCTCCACCCGCATCGGTGAATCGCTTGATTTCATGGAGGCCTGCGGGGTAGATCCTGCCACCGTGCCGCAGCTCCAGGGCACCAGTTTCTATACTAGCCATGAGGCGCTGCTGCTGCCTTATGAGCAGGCACTGACCCGTCGCGACTCGCTCACCGGCGATTGGTACGATTGTTCGGCGCATATGCTCTGGATCGGTGATCGCACGCGATTTGATGGATCGGCGCATGTCGAATTCCTGCGCGGCGTCGGCAATCCAATCGGTATGAAATGCGGCCCCAGCCTTGAGCCCGACGCGCTGCTGCGCATGCTCGATACTCTCAATCCGGGGCGCGAAGCTGGGCGGATGACGCTGATCAGCCGCTTCGGGCATGACAAGGTCGAAGATGGCCTGCCCAAACTGATCCGCGCGGTTGAGCGCGAAGGGCATCCTGTGGTGTGGTCGTGCGATCCGATGCACGGCAACGTTATCAAGAGTCCGAGCGGCTACAAAACGCGGCCCTTCGATCGCATCCTTGCCGAAGTGCGCGGCTTCTTCGCCGTCCACCGCGCCGAGGGCACGCATGCCGGTGGCATCCACATCGAGATGACCGGGCAGAACGTCACCGAATGCACCGGCGGCGCGATGGGAATTACCGATGAGGCGCTGGCCGACCGCTATCACACCCATTGCGACCCCCGGCTTAATGCTGCGCAGTCGCTTGAACTGGCCTTCCTCATCGCCGAAATGCTCAACCTTGAGGCGCAGGACCGCGGCAAGAAGGCGGCGTAAACACTTTCGCAAATGTGGATTGTTAGGAGGCTGTGGGAGTAGCAGGTAGTGAAAGCTCACTCGCCGCGCCAAACCGGCGCTCGTTTCTCGATAAACGCCTGCATCCCCTCTTTCGCATCCGCTGATTCGCGCCACGTCTTGAATCCCGGATAATCCGCCTGCGCCTCAATCGCTGCTGCAACAGATGGCTCGTCCATGCTTTTATAAGCGATTTCCTTG
>JAYVNC010000248.1:0-11521 GCA_043758655.1 Novosphingobium sp. | reverse complement strand
CGCATCGGCACCCCGCAATCGGCAGACGAGCTGGTCTATGCCACGCCAGCCAAGCCTGACTTCAGCCACGGCGCAGAGGTTACCCACGATGGCCGGTGGATGGTGATTACGACCGCACAAGGGACCGATAGCCGCTATGAACTGCATATCATGCGGCTGGGCAGCAAGTCAGTCTGGAAACCGCAGGTGCTGGTTGCCGGGCTCGATTACCACTGGGGCCTGATCGAAGGCATGGGCGACACGCTCTATTTCACCACCAACAAGAGCGCGCCAAAGCGGCGGGTCGTTCGGGTTGATCTGACAAAGGGCGGCGCAATAGCAAAGTTCAGCGATGTCATCGCCGAGCGGCCGGAAACGCTGCAAAGGGCGCAAATCGTTGGGGACCGGTTGATCCTGTCCTACCTCAAAGATGCGGCCTCAACCGCTGAAATGCTCTCGCTTTCTGGCAAGCCGGTGCAGGGTATCCAGCTCAATTCGATTGGCACGGCTTCGGGTTTTGGCGGACATCCGGGCGACCCCGAAACGTTCTACAGCTTCTCCAGCTTCAACCAGCCGAGCGCAGTCTATCGCTTTGACAGCCGCACGGGCGCAAGTACGCCGTTCGCCGCGCCCAAGCTGACGTTCAACCCTGAAGACTACGCCATTGAGCAACATTTTTATGCTTCCAAAGATGGCACTCGGGTGCCGATGTTCGTCGTGCGCAAGAAGGCGTTCGTTGAGGCGAAGCAGGCGGTGCCGACCTTGCTTTATGGCTATGGCGGGTTCGACATTTCTGAAACGCCGGGCTTCTCTGCCTCGCGCATGGCGTGGATGGAGGCGGGTGGCGCCTTTGCCTTGGCGAACCTGCGCGGAGGCGGCGAATATGGCAAGGCGTGGCATGATGCCGGGCGGCTGACCCACAAGCAGAACGTATTCGATGATTTCATTGCAGGCGGCGAATATCTGATCGCGCAGGGTATCACACCCAAGGACGGCCTCGTTATTCAGGGCGGATCAAACGGCGGTTTGCTGGTCGGAGCGGTGGTCAACCAGCGGCCAGATTTATTTGCCGCCGCGGTGCCGCAAGTTGGCGTGATGGACATGCTGCGCTTTGATCGGTTTACGGCGGGGCGATACTGGGTCGATGACTATGGCTATCCGAATCGCGAGGCGGATTTCAAAGTGCTGCGCGCCTATTCGCCGTATCACAACATCAAGGCTGGGGTGGCCTATCCGCCGGTAATGGCAACCACTGCCGATACCGATGATCGCGTGGTGCCGGGGCACAGCTTTAAATATATGGCGGCGTTACAGGCAGCGGACCCGAATGGCAAACCGCACCTCATCCGCATCGAATCGCGCGCTGGACACGGATCGGGCAAGCCGACCGACAAGGCGATTGAGGAAAGCGCGGATATTTTCAGCTTCTTTGCAACTTGGACTGGGCTCGCGCCCAAATAGCGATTGTTCAAGCCGCCTGCTCAGCAACCTCGTCCTCTTGCTCCGCCTTCAGCATAGGCCAGGCCAGCACATCGAGCATGCGTTTTGGCGCGGTTGCTTGGCCGGTTGGCGGCCAGCCGTCAGGGCGGCGATAGGTGCCGCAAATCACGTCCCAGATCGGAAACAGCGCGGCGAAATTGGCGTTGTAATGTTCGGGCAGCCGCGAGTGATGGCGGCGGTGATAGGCCGGGCAGTTGAGCGCCCAACACCACCGGCCGAAATTAATCTGCAAGTTGGCGTGGATGAAATAGTTATAAAGCGACACCACCGCATAGGCGAGGATGATCGAATTGGTCGGCGCGATCACCATCACTGTCATCGGCCAGATCGTCAGCGACTTAATCAGCTGGTCGCCCCAAAAGTGGCGATTGGTGGTGAGCGCGGACATTTCCGGGTCTGAATGATGAAGCGAGTGCATCCGCCACAGAAAGCCAATGCGGTGTTGGCAAGTATGGAACAGGAATTCGGTGAGATCGCGCATCAGCAGGAACAGCGGGAAGGCGAGCAGAAACGGCAGATCGCCGCCATTGAGCAGCGTGTGCCCTTTTTGGAGCGGTATCAGCGGCAGGATAATCATCGCAGCGCCAACATCAAGCGCCCAAGCCTGCAAGTTGCGCAGCCAATCGCTCGGTCCGGGATTACGGCGCTTTTCCATCAGCGTGAGCGCCGCAATAAGCATCACCTGCGCCGCTATGAAGAGGGCCGTTTCCATGCCGATCTGATAATTGGGTAGGGTTAATTTCAGGTTGCCAAGTCCATTCAGATAAATTGGCACATAAATGAACGCCGGCTTTCAAGACAATTCAGGCTCGTCTCAGTTTAATCGTGGCAAAAGGCCTTCAAGCCGGACGATCAAGCCCGGTAAGATCGAAGGAATATGCCATGAAGACTCTAACCAAAGCTCTTGTCGGAACCCTCGCGGCTGGCGCGATGGCGATTCCGGCGGCAAGCCCCGCATTCGCACACGATGGTTATGACCGCGGTGGAATCAGCGCGGGTGAAATTATCGCAGGAGCCATTGTGATCGGCGGCATCGCCGCTGTTGTCAGCGCCTCCAGCCGCAACAATTCACGCGACTATGACTATGGCCGCGCCGGTTACGGCGACCGCGACTGGGGCGACCGTGACGGACGCAACTATGGCTGGGATCGCGGTCAAGCCTATGCCAATCCACGTCAGGCTGTGGCAATGTGCGTCAATGCGGCACAGCGCTATGCCAACCGCTATTCCTATGGTCAGGCACGGGTAACCGATATCCGCGACATTGACCGCAATGATCGTGGCTACACGATACGTGGCCGGATTGCTGTTAACGAGCAGGGCCGCGATTGGCAGCGCGGCGACAGCAATTATGGCCGAGGCTGGAACGGCGATTATCGCGGCTATAACAACGACACACGCGGCTATGACAGCGGATCTTTCAAGTGCCGGGTTGAATATGGCCGGGTGACCAACCTAGATTTTGATGGCCTGCGCGGTCTGTGATCGCCAAGCATTGAATAAAGGAACCCCGCCTTCAAAAGAGGCGGGGTTTCTATTTGCCAACCGAAAGCGCGGCGTTGCTGGCGAGTTGATCGGCGCGTTCGTTTTCGGGATGCCCGTCGTGGCCTTTGACCCAGACCCAATCGACCTTGTGCGGGCGCGCGGCTTCCAGCATCACTAACCACAGGTCAGCATTGGCGACCGGCTTCTTCGCCGCGTTTTTCCAGCCGTTCTTCTGCCAGCCGAAAATCCATTTGGTAATCCCATCGATGACATAGCGGCTATCAGTATGGAGCTTCACCGCGCAGGGAGATTTGAGCGCCTTGAGCCCCTCGATTGCCGCCATCATTTCCATGCGGTTGTTGGTGGTTTGCGCCGCGCTGCCAGACAGTTCTTTTTCATGACCGCCGGTACGCAAAATCGCCCCCCAGCCACCGGGGCCAGGGTTGCCCTTGCAGGCGCCATCGGTGAAAATCTCAACTTGCTTCATGCGAACAAGGCGGCATTGCAAGGATCAGCATAGAAGGCGAGGCGGCGGGCGAAGGCCATCGGGTCTTTGCGGGTGACCAGCGCATCGGCAGGCGTATTCAGCCAATCATAGGCGCGTGATAGAGCGAAGCGCATTGCCGCGCCTCGCGCGAGCAGCGGCAGGGCGGCGCGTTCTTCGGAACGCAGTGGCCGCACCGATTCGTAGCCTGCGATCAGCGCGGCAGAGATCGCCGGATCGAACTTCGCGCCCGAAGCATCGAAGCACCAGGCCGCATGGGTTACCGCCAGATCATAGGCCAGCGTATCGGTGCAGGCGAAGTAGAAGTCGATCAGGCCAGTCACCACATCGCCGAGCATCAGCACGTTATCCGGGAACAGATCGGCGTGGATTACCCCGCGCGGAAGATGTTTGGGCCATTCGGCACACAGCGTCGGCAAGTGTTGATTGACCAAATCGGCCAGCGCAGGGTCAATTGTGCGCAGGCCCTCATCCCCGCAAGCCCCAGCCAACCGCTGCCATTCCTCAGGCCCCATACCATTGGCGCGAGAGCCGGTGAAATCGGCTGACGCCAAGTGCATCTGCGCCAGCGCCGCCCCAACCGCGAGGGCCTGCGCCGCCGTCGGCTGGCTGAGCGAAACGCCGGGGAGGAATTCTATGAGAGCCAGCGCCTTGTCTCCGCGCATCACGTGCGAATTGCCCGCGCAATCATGGATCGTTGCCGGGACCGGGCAACCCTTTGCCGCCAGATGATCGAGCAGCCCGAGGAAGAACGGCAGCTCGGTGATGTCGATGCGGAATTCGTACATCGTCAGAATGAACCGCGCAGGAATCCCCTCACGCCCGGTGGTTTCAATCAGCCAGTTCGAATTGGAAACGCCCTCGGCAATGCCCTTTGCTGATGTCAGCGTGCCGACATCGAATTCGGCGATCAAGGCTGCGAGGTCTTCGGCTCCAAGATTGGTGTAAACCGCCACGGTCAGGCGGGATCGGTAAGCTGGCGGGGAAGCTTGAAGATCATCTTCTCTTCGGCGGTAACCACGGTTTCTTCATCAAGCGGACGGATCGCGGCGATGCAATCTACCACTTCACGCACCAGTTCCTCAGGCGCGGAAGCCCCTGCCGTCAGCCCGAGCGTATTGACTCCTACCAGCCACGCCGGATCGACATCACTGCCGCGCTGGATCAGCCGCGATGGCGTGCCGCAGCGTTCAGAAACTTCAACGAGCCGCACCGAGTTCGAACTGTTGGGCGCGCCGATCACCAGCACCAAGTCGCAATGCGGGGCGATTTCCTTGACCGCTGCTTGCCGGTTCGACGTGGCATAACAGATATCCTCGGCCTTCGGCCCAGCGATCTGCGGATAACGTGCGCGAAGCGCGGCGACGACGGCGGCGGTATCATCGACCGACAATGTCGTCTGGGTAAGGAAAGCGAGTGGGGCATCATCGGCAAAGGCCAGCGAATCGACATCGGCTACGGTTTCCACCAGCGTAATCTCGCCTTCGGGAACCTGCCCCAGCGTGCCGATCACTTCGGGGTGGCCGCGATGACCGATGAATACGATGTGCCGCCCGGCTTCGATCTGCCGTTCGGCCTGGCGGTGGACCTTGCTCACCAGCGGGCAGGTGGCATCAAGCCAATCGAGCCCACGCGAGGTGGCATCGCTCGGCACAGATTTGGGCACGCCGTGGGCGCTGAAAATCACCGGAAAACCGTCAGGTACCTCGTCGAGTTCCTCAACGAACACCGCACCCTTGGCCATCAGGCCATCGACAACATAGCGGTTGTGAACGATCTCATGCCGAACATAAACCGGTGCTCCATAGCGGACCAGCGCCAGCTCAACGATCTCGATCGCCCTGTCTACCCCGGCACAAAATCCGCGCGGCGCGGCGATGAGCAAACGCAGACGTCCGCCCAAGTCTTCGGGTTTTTTGGTTAGCAATCCAGCATTCATGTCGAGGCCACTAGCGTTTCCGAACGCGCGCGGCTAGGGCAGCGATACGAAATGCCCGTCTGGGTAATAAGGAAATGGACCAAGCATGACCGCCCCTTCTGCCGTGTTTGGCCGCTCCCGCCTGTTTGGTGCCGCCATGATCGCCCTCGCCCTCGCGGGCTGCAAGAGCAAGGGTGACCTGGTTGTTGATGAAGGCGTGGGCATCACTGCGATTCGCACGGCCTGCCCTGCGGTCGGCATCCCTGACTATACCGGGGACGTCACGCTGTTCAGCAGCGCTGGCGCAACCGACGCCGCCTCAATTGATCTGACCGCTTCGATGACCAACGTGCGTTCGCAGTGCAACGATCAGGGCGTAAAGGTCTATTCGACCTCGGGCTTCGATATATTGGCCCGCCGCACCGATGTGCGCGGCGCACGCACCGTGCAGCTGCCTTATTTCGTCACCGTGCTGCGCGGGCGCTCAGCAGTGATTTCCAAGCGCATCGGAACGGTGACGCTGAACTTTGCCGATGGCCAAGAACGCGCGCAGGCCCACGCCACGGGCGAGGCGTTCATTGACAAGTCCGAAGCCACGCTGCCCGCCGATATTCGCGACCAGATCACCCGGAAGCGTCGCGCGGGCGAAACCGATGCGGCGGTTGACCCGCTGTCCCGGCCAGAGATTCGCCAGGCGGTGAACCGCGCGACTTTTGAGGTGCTGCTCGGCTTTCAGCTGACGCAGGCGCAGCTGAGTTATAACGCCACGCGTTGAGAGTGTTTCTGGCTACGTTTCACCACCAACTGCTGTCAGCCTGAACTTGTTTCAGGATCCATCAAGCCGCGCGCACGGATCAAGCGTCCAAAGATGCAACGGTGAGGCAGGCGTGCCATAGGTGAGATCCGATCTTGATGCGCGATGGATGCTGAAACGAGTTCAGCATGACGAAGGTTGGTTGAACGGTAGGATCGTCTCTCAGCCACTCGCGGGGAAGGTTTGCGAGCCGCGCACAAACCGGCTAACCGCCCCCCATGTCCGATACGCTAACCCTCCACGCCGCCTTTGCTGGCCATGTCTCCGCTGCGCTTGATGCGCTTGAGGCGGCGGGTGTACTCCCCGCTGGCCTGCCGCGCAGCGCGGTTGCGGTGGAGCCGCCGCGCGATCTTTCGCACGGTGATCTTTCAACCAACGCCGCAATGGTGCTCGCCAAGCCCGCCGGAACCAATCCGCGCGCTCTGGCTGAGGCGCTGATTGCGGAGTTGGTCAAAATCCCGTCGGTAACCTCGGCGGAAACCGCCGGACCGGGGTTCATCAACCTGCGGCTGGATGACGCGGCATGGATCGCTGAACTGCGCAGCATTGCCAAGCTGGGCAGTGACTATGGCCGCTCAAACATGGGCGGCGGAACCACCGTCAACGTTGAATATGTCTCCGCCAACCCAACCGGGCCAATGCACATGGGCCATTGCCGGGGCGCGGTTGTCGGCGATGCGCTCGCCAGCCTGCTCGAATGGGCAGGGCACAAAGTGATCCGCGAATACTACGTCAACGATGCTGGCGGGCAGGTGCAGGTGCTCGCGCGCTCGGTGCATATTCGCTACCGTGAGGCGCTGGGCGAAGCTGTCGGCGAAATTCCTGAGGGGCTTTATCCAGGCGATTATCTCGTTCCGGTGGGCGAAGGGCTCGCCAACGAATTCGGCGATATTTACGCGAGTGCGCCCGAAGATGAATGGCTTGATCTGTTCCGCACCCGCGCAGTGGCGGCGATGCTGGTGATGATCAAAGCCGATCTGGCGCTGCTCGGGATTGAGCACGACCTGTTCTCCTCCGAGGCGGAATTACAGGCAGCTGGCAAACCTGAGGAAGCCGAAAAGTGGCTGCGCGCGCACGATCTGGTTTACGATGGCCAACTTGAAGCGCCCAAGGGCAAAACCCTTGAGGATTGGGAAGCGGTTGAACTGCCGCTGTTCCGCTCAACCAAATTTGGTGACGATCAGGACCGCCCGATCAAGAAAAGTGACGGCACATGGACCTATTTCGGTGCCGATCTCGCCTACCATTTCCAGAAGGCCGAAACCGCCGATGCCCTGGTCGATATTTGGGGCGCGGACCACGCGGGCACAGTAAAACGGATCAAGGCGGCGGTTGCGGCGATGACTGAGGGCTCAGGCAAATCCAAACCGTTTGAGGTCAAACTTGTCCAGATGGTGCAGCTGCTGCGCAATGGCGAGCCGGTGAAAATGTCAAAGCGGTCGGGCAATTTTGTCACGCTGGCGGACGTCGTGCGTGAGGTTGGCAAGGACGTTGTCCGCTTCACCATGCTCACGCGCAAACCCGAAGCGCAGATGGATTTCGACTTCGCCAAGGTGGTTGAGGCATCGAAGGACAACCCGGTTTTCTATGTGCAATATGCCCATGCCCGAATCCGATCGACGCTGCGCAAGGCGGCGCTGGAAGGCTGGGGTCCATCCGATGCCGCGCTCGAATTTCTGGGCGCAGAGGAGCTCGGTCTGGTCAAGCTGGCCTCGCAATTCCCGCGTCTGGTTGAAGCTGCTGCGCAAGCGCGCGAACCGCACCGAATCGCATTCTACCTGTTCGATCTTGCCGCGGCGCTCCATGCCTATTGGAACCTGGGTAACGACAAGCCGGAAAAACGGTTCATAGTGGCACACGATCAAGCGCTTACCGAGGCAAGGCTTTATCTTGCGTGCCAAATCGGGCAACTTATCCATAACGGCCTCGCTATACTTGGCGTAGAGGCGGTTGAGGAAATGTAAGGGGCGTCGGTGATGCAAAGCGGAAATGACCTGCCGGAAGGCATTAAAGCGGGCGTTAATGCTACGGCAGATGCGGCGCATGACCATGTCGCGGGTGCGGTGGATGCGGCGCGCGACCATGCCGAACTTGATCTCGATGACGATGATCGGTTGCCGTGGCTCGAATCAGCTGAAGGCGATTATGATGATGCCGGGGTCGATTCAGCCCGCGTATTCGGATTTGCCTTGGCGGGAATCGTTGCGCTTGCGGCGCTGATCGGCGCGATCTGGTGGGTGGGCCATCGTACGCCCGATCCCGCGCTGGTCGCCGATGGCAGCACAATCGCTGCGCCGAGCGAAGCCTATAAGGAAGCGCCGAAGAACCCCGGCGGCAAGACTTTTGCAGGCACCGGCGATACCAGCTATGCGGTTTCGCAGGGCAAAGATTCAGCCGGTCATTTGACCGGCGGCGGCGCAGTGCCAAAGCCTTCGGTCGACACCGGCGCGCCTCCTGCCCGTCCAACTCCGGTTGCCGCTGCCGCAGTCCCTGCGGGCGGCGGTGTTGGCGTTCAAGTCGGCGCCTATGGCTCGCAGGCCAGCGCCGAGGCAGGCTGGGCGCGTTTGGTCAGCCAGAGCGCAGCGCTCAGCGGCGTTTCGCACCGCGTGGTTGAGGGCAACGCCGATATTGGCAAGGTTTTTCGTCTTCAGGCGGTTGCCGGTGACGATGCGGCGGCGAACGCGCTGTGCGGTAAGCTGAAGGCGGCGGGCGTTGCCTGTCAGGTGAAGCACTAGGGCTTCTAGCGCCTAACCTAGATCTTCACTCCCACTCACCATCGGGGAGGGGCAACGAAGACTTGGCGGCTTGTCCGCCTAGTGCAGTGGGGTGGGGGTTTCCAGCACGCAGATGTGGAACCCCCACACCCAACTGCGCTAGGCCTGATAGGCCAAGCTGCGCTACCTCTTCCCTCCGGGTAGAGGGGAAAGCAGTAGCAACGATTTGTTGCGAGCCTCCCCAACTCCCTACGCATTTCCCCAACACCCGCTCCCCCCACGCTTGCATTAGGCGCGCGGCTCCGCCACGTTTGCCGCTATGGTTCCCGCGATTTTTGGCCTTTCTGGATTGACGCTAACGGCGGAGGAGCTTGCCTTCTTCGCTGATGCCGATCCGGCGGGTTACATCCTGTTCGGCCGCAATATTCAAACCCGCGATCAGGTGCGCGGGCTGACCGATCAACTTCGCGCAATCCACGGGCGCGATCGGCTGTTCATCAGCATCGATCAGGAAGGCGGACGCGTCGCGCGGATGAAGCCGCCGGTGTGGCAGGCCTATCCCACAGGTGAGGCCTTCGCCCGGCTTTATGAACTTGCCCCATCGAGCGCCATTGCCGCCGCGCGCGCCAATGCTGAGGCGTTGGGGATTGATCTGGCCGAGGTGGGAATTTCGGTGGACCACGCTCCGGTGCTCGATGTTCGCCAGCCGGGCGCGCACGATGTCATTGGTGATCGCGCGCTGGGGGACGAGCCGCTGCGCGTTGCTGCACTGGGCCGGGCCACGCTCGATGGGCTCGCGCGGGCGGGGGTGGCCGGGACGATCAAGCACCTGCCAGGGCATGGTCGCACCACCTGCGATACCCACAAGGCGCTGCCGACGGTGACCGCGAGCGATGCTGAACTGGCGAGCGACCTTGCCCCGTTTGTGTCGCTCAATCATGCGCTGGTCGGGATGACCGGGCACTTGCTGTTCACCGCATGGGATGCCGAACACCCTGCCACGCAATCGCCCTATGTGGTGGAGGAAATCATTCGCAAGCGGATTGGTTTTGACGGACTGCTGCTCACCGATGATCTTGATATGGAGGCGCTTTCGGGCACCGTACCTGAACGCGCAGCGCGATCAGTGGCTGCGGGGTGCGATCTTGCGCTCAACTGCTGGGCCAAGGCGGACGATATGATCGGCATCGCCAATGCCTTGCCCATGATGGCTGAAACCAGCGCCGCGCGGCTGCAACGCGCGCTTTCCGCTACGAACGTTCCGCAGGATGGCACCGCACGTCAGGCTGAACTGATCGCCAAACGTGATGCCCTGCTCGCACTGGTTGGGCAGGCGGCATGAACGACTCAATGGTCCTCACCGATCCGGTGATTGACGACGATTGGGAAGGCCCCGCTGCCGCTGCTGAAGAGGACGAAGCGCTCTATCTAGAGCTCGATGGCTGGGAAGGGCCGCTCGATCTGCTGCTCGATCTGGCGCGGCGGCAGAAGGTTGATCTGCGCAAGATTTCATTGTTGGGTCTGGTCGATCAGTACTTGAATTATATCGACCGCGCGGAATCGCTCAGGCTGGAGCTGGCCGCCGATTACTTGGTCATGGCGGCGTGGCTGGCCTACCTCAAGTCCGCGCTGTTGCTCCCGCGTGAGGAGCAGGAAGAACCGAGCGCTGAAGAACTGGCGATGCGGTTGCAGTTCCGGCTTCAGCGGCTGGCGGCGATGCGCGATGCAGCAGGCCGCCTGATGGGGCGTGACCGGATGGGGCGCGATGTGTTTGCGCGCGGGAGCCCAGAAGGCCTGCGGATTGACCGCAAGAACCTGTGGCAATGCGAATGGTTCGATCTGATTCAGGCCTATGGGCAGGTTAAGGCGCGCACCGCGCCGGTGGTGCATATGGTGCGAGACCGGATGGTGATGACGCTCGATTTGGCGCTGGCGCGGGTTTCATCGATGCTCGGGCTGACGCTCGATTGGATGGACCTGCGCGAATTTCTTCCCGCCCATGCCGCACCACGACTGCGGCGATCCGCACTGGCGTCAAGCTTCGTTGCGGCGCTCGAACTGGCGCGGTTGGGCAAGGCGGAGTTGGCGCAGGATGAACCTTTCGGCCCGCTGCGGCTGCGGAAGGCGGGGGCATGATTCAGCCGCCCGACGATCTGATCCGCGCAGTCGAAGCAACGCTGTTCGCCGCCGAAGCGCCGATGACTGCTGCGGCAATCTCCGCTCACCTTGGCGGGGCAAGCGTGGAGGCGGCGCTGGATGAACTGGCGGCGCATTATCAGGGGCGCGGCATTGCGGTGGTTGAGCGCGGCGGGCGCTGGCATTTTCAGACCGCGCCAGACCTCGCGCATTTATTGCGGCGTGAACGTGAGGAACTGCGACGGCTATCGCGCGCGGCGACCGAAACACTGGCGATTGTCGCCTATCACGAACCGGTTAGCCGCGCCGAAGTTGAGGCCATTCGCGGGGTGCAGGTCGCCAAGGGCACGCTTGATGTGCTGATGGAAGCCGGATGGGTTCGCATTGCCGGCCGCCGTGAAGTGCCGGGACGACCAGTGATCTATGCCACCACGCCCGAATTCCTCGCCCACTTTGGCCTCGCCTCGCGC
>JAYVNC010000247.1:0-3767 GCA_043758655.1 Novosphingobium sp. | reverse complement strand
TGCGGAGCGCCGCTGGGACATCGCCTTCACCCGCACCAGCGGCATAATGCACCGATCACAGCCACCCGCTACACTGGCGCGCTTGCAGGCGGTGCTGGCGGCGCATGACAGCTTCAGTCTGGCAGCGCTGCGTTCGCTTTCAGGGCTTTCCGCCTCGCTGGTTATCGCTCTCGCGGCGATTGAACCCGATGCCGATAGCAAGAGCTTATGGTCTGCCGCCAATCTTGAGGAAGACTATCAGGCCGAGCAATGGGGCACGGATGCCGAGGCGATGACCTTGCGCGCCCTGCGTTTTCGCGATTTTTCCGGGGCTATTGATTTTGCTCGTTTGGTGCGAAATCCCGACGGATAAATCTCTGCGATTGCAAGCGCGGTTAATATTGGCATAATCACGTATCACGACTCATGTAAGGGGCAGAGCGGTGGGGCAGAAATATCCAAAGCGCGCGAACAAAAAACAGTGGCTGAAACTGTTCGTCCTGACCTTTGCCGTGGCCGATGCTGCGGGTATTTACGTTGCCCACAAAAGGCTTAACGCGCCAGTCCCGGGATCAATGGAGGGGCAACTACTCGCCCTTTCGGATAGCTCTCAGGCATCGGTGCCGCATGTGGTTAGCGTTATCGAACCCGGCGCGGCCAATGTCGCGGTCAACGATCCGTCACTGCGGGTGAACCCGGAATTGCGTTTGGCGCCCGATCACGCGGTTCCGGCTTACATCGAAGCGCCAGCACCAAAGCGGCTTGCCAAGGCTGAATTGCCAAGCCCCGCCTTCGGGCCTGATGCGCATAAGCCCGCAGGTTTGGCGCTCGCCGCACCGGCTAAGCCAAAGGCGCCCATCGTCCTACACGCTGCACCTGCGCCGCAGACCGCCTCTGTCAGCTATGACAAGCCCACCGCGCGGCTGACCAGCTTTGTGCCGGTACAGCGCCAAGTCACCTCAATCACGCAATCTCATGCCGTGACGCATGCTGTTGCGGCGACCGTTCATGCGGTACCAAGCCCCAAGCTAGCGCGCATCGCAGCGCGGCAAACCGCTGCGCTTGCGCCGGTGCACCTCGGCGCGGCCACTGTGCACGCCGTGCCCAGTCCCAAGATCGCGCGGATGGCGGCGTCGGTGGTGCAAACTACGCTGCAAACGAATGTGCAAACAAATGGTCACCACACCTCTTTGCACGGCGTCCATCACAATACCGTGCAGCAGCAGGCCCCTTCGTTCTCGGCAGCCTTTGCTGATATGTCGGCGAATAGCGCCAAGGCCGATCAAAGCGCGTCGCTGCCAAGCGATTGGACGCCAGCGACGAGCGATTTTCAGCATGTCGCCACCGCGCCCTCGGCTGTGGATCTACCCGATAGTTCGGCAGCGCCGGTTGCCGATCATGCAACTGCGCCAAGCGCGCCCGCTCCATCGCCAGAATTACCGGCAGTCAGCCCTGCGCCAGATGCTGCTGGCTAAGCTGTAAGGTTTAACCCAGCCAATCTGAAACCTGTGCCGCAACTTGGTTCGCGGCGCGGTTTAGTGCGGGGCCGACCGCCTCTGGCGTAGCTGCCACACCCGCAATCTTAGCCTCGAAACGCTTGGTGCTGACCATCCCGCCCGGAGCCGACAGCACCGCATCATAGCGCACCACAACCGCCTGTTCGCGCGCATCATAGCCGAACGCCATCAGTCTGCCGCCAAGCCGCGAACCGAGCACGGTAACCGCTTCATCAGCGGTGAACACCAGATGTTTGCCGCTCGCCCGCACGGTTTCCGCCATCAGCGCAGAAAACATGTGCGAAGGCCGTTCAACCCACTGCGCCTTGGGAAGGTAGGCGATGTTGTTATCATCGACCTGCACCATCACCCGGGTAACCGCGATGCTGCGATCGGTATCGGGATCGAGCACAACGATCGCGTCCGAAGTCTTGCCACTAAGCGATGATCCGGCTGCGGGGGCCTGCGTTGCAGTCAGGCGCAACAGGGTTGGCGGGCCTTTGCCGCCACCGAGCGATATGCACCCCTGCAATGCCAACGCGAGCACCAATGGCGCAGCACATTTCGCCCATGCGCCTGCTCTCATCGGTTCCTGCCCTCTCATGGCCCCCAACTTTCTCACGGCTTGTAGTCCGGCAGCTTGGGTCCGCCGATAACCGCGCCTGCGCCTTGTTCATCAATCTTTTCGGTAACCGCCCGCAGCGATTTCGATGTCGCGCGAAGATCGCGGATCACTGCTTCGGCTTCGGGCAGAGTCGACGTGGAAAGCTGACGGATCGCCGGTTTGGCATCGGCCATCGCCGATTGCAGCGAATCCGCCGCATCCTTGGCCGAGGCAATGGTATCGTGGAGCTGCTTCGCGAGAGCCTTGCCATCACTTCCCAGCACAGCATTCGCCGAATCGGAAGTCCGTTCAAACGACGCGAGTGACAGCGATGCCTGCCGCAACGTGACCTGCAGTTCGGCCAGCGTCGCCTTTACTTGCGGCGAAGCGTCAGCAAATTGCCCGCTCATCCGGTCCGTATTGGCGAGAATATGCTGGATCGATAGCTGGTTCTTTTCTGACAGCATTTCGGAAATCTTTTCGGTCACCGTCGCTAGCCGATCAAGCAGAACTGGCGCATTCGAAAGAAGCTCGCCCAGCCCGCCGCGCTTGGTCGGGATCACCGGCACATTGCCCGGCCCCGGCCCCGGCTCGCTAATCGCGACCGCGCCTTTTACCCCGCCGTTGAGCTGAATTGTTGATCCGCCGGTAAAGCTGCCCTGAATTGTTGCGGTGGTGCCCTGAAGGATCGGAATCTTTTCCGATACCTGAATGCGCACCCGCACGAAGCTGGGATCCTGCGGCCAAAGCTCGATCTGGCTGACCGCGCCCGCAGGAACGCCTGCGTAATTTACCGCCACGCCTTTCGACAAGCCATCGACCGATTGCTTGAAGAAAATATCGAAATCCTGCTGGTCACCCTTGCCGATCTGGGTCACCCAGATAACAAACGCCGCTACTATCGCCAGCAGCACCAGCGTGACGGTTCCGACCCAGACGTTGTTTGACCGCGTTTCCATTGGTCCCTCTATGCCTGCCCTGTGGCGGGATTGTCCATCGCTTTGGTATTTGCGCGTTTTTCGCCCGCACCGCGCTCGCGCTTTTGGCTATCTTGCGCCGCGCGGCCGCGCGGGCCGTTGAAGTATTCCTGAATCCACGGATGATCGGTGGCGAGCAGTTCGGGGATCGTCCCCACGGCAATAACCCGCTTGTCTGCCAGCACCGCCACCCGGTCACAAATCGCGTAGAGCGTATCGAGATCGTGCGTGATCAAAAACACTGTTAGCCCCAGCGTTTCCTGCAATTCGCGCGTCAGATTATCAAATGCGGCGGCACTGATCGGATCAAGCCCAGCGGTAGGTTCATCGAGGAACAGCAGCTCAGGATCGAGCGCCAATGCGCGGGCGAGGCCGGCACGCTTGCGCATTCCGCCTGAAAGTTCCGCCGGATACTTGTCCGCCGCCTCTTCAGGCAGGCCAGAGAGCACAACCTTGTACAGCGCTATTTCGCGGCGCAGCGCCGGGCTGATCTCGGGATAGAATTCCCGCAATGGCACTTCGACGTTCTCCGCCACGGTGAGCGTGGAAAACAGCGCGCCGCCTTGGAAGAGCACGCCCCACCGGCTGCGAACATCAATGTCGTCATCGTCATTGGCATCGGTGATCGAACTGCCCAGCACTTCGATCTCGCCCTTTTCGGGGAGTTGCAGCCCGATGATCGAGCGCATCAGCACCGATTTGCCGGTGCCC
>JAYVNC010000246.1:0-3770 GCA_043758655.1 Novosphingobium sp. | reverse complement strand
CGGCGCCACTCATATCTGGGCGGCATCAGCCCACTCGCATTCGAAGCCAAGATGGCATAATGAGATAAGTGACCGGCACAAAACCGTTACAAGTCCACACCGCTTCCGGGATGCCGGTGAACTTGCCCGACCCATCGGCGCATAGTGCCAGTTCGCCATCGCTGAATTGCACTCACTCCTGCTCATAAGGCCCCAAAAACCGCACGCCGTTGAAATGGATCAAGTGCGTCGGCGCGTCGGCTACCCACACCTCCGACTCCCAAGCGATGTCGGCAAGGTAACGGGCCATAACGGCGCGGGTCGGGAAGGCGGTGACATAGACCAGCCCAGCGGTTGATGCGGCGAACAGTTCCATCAACTCGTGATGCCGCTTGCCATCGACGGGGCCGTGGTTGGTGACGGATTCGATCAGCAACAGCCAGTTCCGCTTGATATCGTGTATCACAACATCGGGCATTTTGCCGTGTTGATCGACCGATACGCCTAGCGCCGCCAATCGCTCGCGGTCAAAATAACCCATCTTCTCGTCGGTATCGCCCGCGTAAATCAGGACGCTACCCGGAGCGAAGCGGGGTGCGAAATCGTCGATGATATTTCGGATCAGCGCGCTATGCTTGCCGGGGCTGAGGCGGATTTCGGTGCCATCGGCAAGCTGGACGGGAATGCGCTCCATTTCCCGCTCGCGGGCGAAACGGGCGGCCAATGTCGGCAGTTTTTGTCGATACACCTCGAGCCGCTTTGTCCAGCTTACCTTGCCGAAGGATTTAAACAAAGCCAGCGCATGAGGTGAAACCTGATAAACCGTATCTTGGCTATTGGTTGGGCGAGCGAGGGAATCCGGATTTCTGAGCGCAATGCCTGCCAACACGAATTGATGAATGGTTCGCCGCCTTACGCTTTCACGCGAGTTGGCCTTGTAATCTTTTCCATAATGCGCGCGCATCCAGTCCATGATGGGGGTGACGCCCATGAGCGGCGCAGCGGCTTGCTTCCATTCACGGTCAGGTCGCAAATCGAGTAAAGCCAGCAACGCCAGCGCCGAACGGTCATTCTGCTGCGCGGGGGGCAACCCAAGATCGACCAGAATTTGCAAAGCGGCGGCAATTTTGGGGTGGTCGATCACAGGAAATCAACTCTTTCGTCAATCTCGTTCTGCGAAATGCTGGCGCGGTCCTTCGCCCATTGGCCGAGCGCAATCAGCGCGTCGCGGCTGGGGTAGCGCATCGCGCGAAGGTCGGTCGCGTTGACCTGGGTATGCCCATTGAAGCGGCGGAAATAGGTATCGACGGCGGTGGTGTTCAAATAGGCGGAAAGCCCGTGTGCCAGGTCTTCAGGAATAGGCTGACGCTTGACATGGAAGACGTTGAGGTGGTTTTCGATCCCGATCATCGCCGCTGGCAAGCGCACGGGGTCGATCACATTGGCGACGATCCTGCGGCGTTCTTCTTTCGACGAAAACCGGCGCACCACAGCATAGAAGCCATTAGGGTAGAGCCATTTGCGCGTCGCCATCGTGTCACAAATGGCATTGGGTTTTTTGAACCCTGGCTTTGGCCATTGCAGGCCAATGCCATTGAAATGGCCGGGATAAAGCAATGGCACCGTTCCCGCCTCGGGGTCTGCCCGCAAATCCTCGCGCAGCCGGAAATCAACTACCGGCCCGGTTGATACCGTCAGCCCCAAATCGGCAAGGCTGTGGCCGAAGCTGGCGCGCTCCAATATTTGCTCATCATCGCCGGTCGGGATATGGATGAACGCATCGGCGTCATCGGGAAAGACGATCCGCGCAAAGGCGTGTTGCTGTTCCTCATAGTCGGCGAAGCTGTCATCGCGTGATGTCGAAACGGTGACGGCGCCTTGCTCGTCGCCACGCACCAGCTTGATGATGATGTTTTCCTGCAGAACACCATCGTCCTTAAACGCCTTGTTCCGAGCATGGAACAAATGGATGTGCCGGATCGCCGCGCGCCGCATGATGAAGCGGCGGAACGGCTGGTAATAGGGGCCATTGCAGAAGCTGCGCGGGATGATTGCGACAAGCTCGCCGCCCGGTTCAAGCAGTTCGAGCGCCAGGCCGACGAACCCGGAATAGAGATTGACCGTTTCCAACCCTGCCGCGCGGAGCAAAGCGCGGTGCTGAGAGTCATTGCCAATCTTCTTGTAGGGCGGATTGAGGATAGCGTGGCTGTATCGCGCGCCTTTGCCAAGGCAGATGCGATTTGTCGCCTCTTCGATGAAATCGCCCTCGATCAGCTCGCAATCGGCATGGGTGCGCAGTGCAGTAAGGTTTGCGCGCAAGACGGGCAAAATCTCGTCGTCAAACTCGGAGGCCGTCGCGCTGATCCATCGATTTCCCGACAAACTCTGTGATCGCTTAACGAATGCGCTGGTCAACGCCCCGTGTCCGGCCCCTGCATCCAGCAGTCTGATGGCTCCTGACTTGGGGAGGGCGAACAGAGAAGCCATGAAATCCGCCACGCTTAGCGGCGTCATAAACTGGCCTAGCTGTGATTTGCGCGCTCTCGATGTGGCTGGCTTAACACGCGCCAGCACATCAGGCTGCTCCAAAACCGCAATGTTCATCAGCGCAGCCGCATGACTGGGCGAAAAGTCCGCCATGATCGCCAGCGAGCGCAAAACCCGATCGGGCGGCATAATCTCGCCCCTCTCCCAACGGAAAACAGCATCCAGCGGGGTATCAAACTCCGACGCAACATCGGAAAGCTCCAGCCCACACCGATCTCGCAATTCGCAGAAGTCTAACGTCATTGCGACTCCTCGTTGAAATCAGCAAAGCTGTCAGATAGTTCTAGTCTTAGATCATAAAGTGAACAAGGCCAAAGTTATCCTTCTCGCAGTCGCTCACCTCAAGCCGCTTCCTTCTTCCTACCCGCCTTCTTGCGATCATTCGGATCGAGCAGCGCCTTCCTCAAACGGATGCTCTTCGGTGTCACCTCAACCATCTCGTCGTCGTCGATATAGGCAATCGCCTGCTCGAGTGTCATTACGCGGGGTGGGGTTAGGCGGATGGCGTCGTCCTTGCCGGTCGAGCGGAAGTTTGTCAGCTGTTTGCTCTTCATCGGATTGACTTCAAGATCGTCAGGCTTGGCATTTTCGCCGATTAGCATGCCTTCGTAGATTTTTTCCTGCGGGCGCACGAACAGTACGCCGCGTTCTTCGAGCATATTGAGCGCATAGCCGACCGCTTCGCCGGTGCCGTTGGAGATCAGCACACCCACCGGGCGGCCTTCGATGTTGCCCTTGTAAGGCCCATATTTCTCAAACAGGCGGTTCATGATGCCGGTGCCGCGCGTGTCGGACAGGAATTCGCCGTGATAGCCAATAAGCCCGCGGCTGGGGGCGGAGAAGGTGATGCGGGTCTTGCCGCCGCCTGAGGGCCGCATGTCGGTCATCTCGGCCTTGCGGATCGCCATTTTCTCAACGACGGTGCCCGAATATTCATCATCAACGTCGATCACAGTGATTTCATAAGGCTCGGTGCGCTTGCCGTTCTCGTCCTCACGATAGAGCACGCGCGGGCGGCTGATGCCGAGCTCAAAGCCTTCGCGGCGCATCGTTTCGATCAGCACGCCCAGCTGCAATTCGCCGCGCCCGGCAACCTCTAAGCTGTCCTTGTCGGCGCTGTCGGTAACTTTGATGGCGACGTTGCTTTCGGCCTCGCGCGTCAGCCGGTCGCGGATCATGCGGCTGGTCACCTTGGTGCCTTCACGGCCGGCCATCGGCGAATCGTTGACCGCAAAGCGCATCGA
>JAYVNC010000245.1:0-3772 GCA_043758655.1 Novosphingobium sp. | reverse complement strand
TTCGCCGATGGCGCCCGATGCCGATCTGGCGGCGATCCTCGAACGCGGGGCGATGGTCAGCAAGGCGATTGGCAGTCCCGGCTATCCCGCCGACCCCGAACGGCTGAGCGCCAACGTCGAGCGCGATTTCAACCGCAGCTTCCACCCCACCGGAGCGATGCGCCAGATGGCCGCGATCGTCGCCGACGGCGACCGCCGCGCACGGTTGAAAGGCGTGACCGCGCCGACACTGGTGATCCACGGGGAGGACGATCCGCTGGTCACCGTCGAAGGCGGGCGCGACACCGCCGCCACCATCGCTGGTGCGCGGCTGGTCACCTATCCCGGAATGGGCCACGACCTGCCACTGGCGCTGATTGGCGATATGGCCGATCAGATTGCCGGGGTGGCGCGCGAGGCCGCCTAAACTACATCCCGATATGGAGCATCCGTGCGACAAAGATCAGCACCATTGCGCCGACAATCGATGCCAGAAATCCGGCGCGGTTAAATCCTGTGGCGCCGCGGTTGGTCACGAAACCTGCCAGCAGCGAACCAGCGATGCCGAGCACCATGCTCATCAGCATGCTCATCGCAACCGGACCAGGATAGAAATAACGGGCAAGAATGCCGACGATAACGCCCACGATGGCGGAGGTAATAAGGTTCAACACAGGTAGCTCTCCCAAAGATCTGATGATCCTGAGCAAGGGCTATCGCGATACGCGCGCACAGGCAATGCGCTTTTGTGGAATGGCTGTCTGTTGCTGCGCGCGTCAATGAACCCGCCTCCTCCAGCGCGCTTCCGCAACATTGTTGCCCAGCCTGATTCTATCCTTAGTCAAGCGGCGCAATCATAGTCTCCGGATATAAATTTTTTCACAGATTCACTTTGACTCTTGCGTTGGCGAACAGTGGCGCAATTCCCGCGCGTCGCTGCACTGCAGCATAGCCCCAAGCGCTCGCCCATAGCCCCTCGCGATGGTTTATCTGCGATTTACCACTTGCGCGCGAATCAGGATAAGGCACTATCAGTATGGTTCGATGTGCCGGGGGACCCACAAGACCTAGTTTACGCCACCAAATCTGCGCGTTGCGGGACGGGGGCGGATTCGGTGCGGGAAATGGGCAAAGCGAACCAGGGCTGGGGACAAGTCCGGGGATTAATTTTCTCGATTTGTTCTCCCAAACAAATGTTGGGTCTGGTAGGAGGGTCGCTTGCCCGCCGATTCGGTACCCGATCAGGTTTATGCGCCGCTAGGGCGCTCGGTATACTGGGGGCTAACACGTGGATTTTAGAATTGGGGACGATGCGGTGCCAAATGGCGATGTTGATACGCTCGATGCAATTGAGCAGGTGCCGAGCGCACCCCCAGAAGCAAAGGAGGCCGGTGTGCAGCCGGCAGTGGCGATGAGCGAAAAAAGTGATGCGGGATCGGACCAACTGGTCGAAAAGATGGGAGCAGATGCGCTCGCCGGTGCGGTGGCTGCTGTCGCCAAGGCGGTGAAGAAGCCCGAGGATTCCAAAACCGTCCAGCCGCGCCGCTTCACGATTGTCACTGATTCCACGCGCGATGATCTGCTGACGCTGTTCGGCAAGGATACGCTCGATGATCGCTATCTGCTGCCGGGTGAAAACTATCAGGATTTGTTCGCGCGCGTGGCTGATGCCTATGCCGATGATCAGGATCACGCGCAGCGGCTCTATGATTATATCTCGAAGCTGTGGTTCATGCCGGCGACGCCAGTGCTTTCCAACGGTGGCACCGGGCGCGGCCTGCCGATCTCATGCTATCTGAACTCGGTGTCGGACAGCCTCGAAGGCATTGTCGGCACGTGGAATGAGAACGTCTGGCTCGCGAGCCGCGGCGGCGGCATCGGCACCTATTGGGGCCATGTGCGCGGCATTGGTGAGCCGGTTGGGCTTAACGGCAAAACATCCGGGATCATTCCGTTCGTTCGCGTGATGGACAGCCTGACGCTGGCGATCAGCCAAGGCTCACTGCGGCGCGGATCGGCGGCGTGTTATCTTGATGTCTGCCACCCTGAGATCGAGGAATTCCTCGAAATCCGCAAACCTTCGGGCGATTTCAACCGCAAGGCCTTGAACCTCCACCACGGCGTGTTGCTCACCGACGATTTCATGCGCGCGGTGGCAGCCGGCGATGAATTCCATCTGCGCAGTCCCAAGGATGGTTCGGTCCGGGCCACGGTCGATGCCCGCTCGCTGTTCCAGAAACTGGTCGAAACGCGGCTGGCGACGGGCGAGCCTTACATCGTGTTTTCTGACACGGTGAACCGCATGATGCCAAAGCACCATCGTGATCTCGGCCTCAAGGTTTCAACCTCAAACCTGTGTTCAGAAATTACGCTCCCCACCGGGATCGATCACCTCGGCAATGACCGCACGGCGGTGTGCTGCCTGTCCTCGCTCAACCTTGAAACGTGGGATGATTGGAACGGCGATGATCGCTTCATCGAAGACGTGCTGCGCTTCCTTGATAACGTGCTGCAGGATTACATCGAACGCGCGCCTGAAGAGATGGCCCGCGCCAAGTATTCGGCGATGCGCGAACGCTCGGTCGGCATGGGGGTGATGGGCTTCCATTCGTTCCTGCAGATGAAGTGCATCGGCTTTGAAAGCGCGATGGCCAAGGCGTGGAACCTCAAGATGTTCAAGCACGTCGCGGCAAAGGCGGATGAAGCCAGCCTGCTGCTCGCGCAGGAACGCGGCGCTTGCCCCGATGCGGCGGACATGGGGGTAATGCAGCGCTTCTCTTGCAAGATGGCAATCGCACCAACCGCGTCGATCTCCATCATTTGCGGCGGCACCTCGGCTTGCATCGAGCCAATCCCGGCGAATATTTATACGCACAAGACGCTATCGGGATCGTTCGTGGTCAAGAACCCGTACCTTGAAAAGCTGCTGCAAGTGAAGGCCAAGGATTCCAACAATGTGTGGAATTCGATCCTCGAAATGGGCGGATCGGTGCAGCACCTCGATTTCCTCAGCGTTGAGGAAAAGGCGGTGTACAAAACCAGCTTCGAGATCGACCAGCGCTGGCTGCTCGAATTCGCTGCCGATCGCACCCCGTTCATCGATCAAGCGCAGTCGCTCAATCTCTACATCCCCGCCGATGTTGATAAGTGGGATCTGATGATGCTGCACTTTCAGGCATGGGAAAAGGGCATCAAGTCGCTCTATTACCTGCGCTCAAAATCGGTGCAGCGCGCAGGCTTCGCCGGCGGAGTGGAAGCGGATAACACCGCCGAAGCGCCGATCATGGAACTCGCCGCGCAGACCGATTATGAAGAGTGCTTGGCCTGTCAGTGATGATGATTCAGTAAATAAGTTCGAGGTTTCCGATGCGCAAATACCACCGCTGGCTCTCGGTTTTGTTCGGCGTGTTCCTTTTGTGGATCGCGGTGACGGGACTGATGATCCACTTTGCCGACATCCAGTCGCACCGCGAGGCGGCGCAGGCTGCTCAGGCCGCGCAAGCTGCACCTGGGGGACCGCTGTTCGTATGTCCACCTGATATGACTTGCCGCGTCAAGCCTGATCCCAATAGCGCAAGGGCTTGGGTCGGCTATCTTCAAAAGTTGCATTCGGGCGAAAACTTCGGCCCGCTTGGCACGGCGATCTCGATGGCGGCGAGCCTCGCGCTGATGTTCTTCAGCTTTTCAGGTCTGTGGATGTACGTGCAGATGTGGCGCAATCGCAGCAGCCGCAATCTGAAGCCGGGTTGGTTTTGGAAATAACATGCTCCCCCCCACCTCTGGCCCAGCAAAC
>JAYVNC010000244.1:0-3772 GCA_043758655.1 Novosphingobium sp. | reverse complement strand
CAACAGCACGAACCCGAAGGTTCGCCATCTGACGTAAAATTAATTCAGGGGTCAATTACCCTGCACTTGTCTAAACGTATGGTTACGTTAGGACATGTTAGAATACCGTTAGAACCAAAGCCCTACCGGAATCCATTAAGGTAACGACTATTTTAAACTACCACCCCGAGCCCTGAAGCCCCGGGAGCAGACGCCGTCGCCCACATGTCCCTTCATCTAAACCTACAATGTCAAAGAGCCACTCAACAAAATTGGCGGACAACAATGGTACCCCGATGTTGCTACCGGGGGACTGCTGTCCGTCTTTGTTGGCGACCGTAGAAACACACCGTCTTTTCGGCGGCAGCATCTCTGCGGTGAACGGGCCTCTAAGCTCCGACCTTGATTCGGTCAACGACTTTTTGCAATTTTCTTTCGCGATGGCGGTAACACATTGTAAAAACGTATAGTTTTTCGGCTTTTGGTGCGGGATATGTGGTTTGGCATGACTTTTGCCTCCACCAGTCCCTCCCTCCCCATCACAGGGCAGGTGACGCTTTGTTTACCTTGTTAGGCTACCTCGATCCTGTGCCAGTGGCTTGAAAAAGCCCAGATTTCGTAAGGTCGTTAGAGCAAATGGGGTCACCCGCAATCAGCGTCGCGATGAGCGTCTTTAATGGCGAGCGATTCCTCGCGCCTGCGATTGAGAGCGTTCTGACCCAGACCTTCACGGATTTCGAGCTATTGATCGTCGATGATGGTTCGAGCGATGGATCACGCGGCATCATTAAGGACTACGCCCGCCGCGACCCCCGCATTCGCCCAATTATCCGCGAGAACCGCGGGCTTATCGCCAGCCTCAATCAGCTACTCACTGAATCGCGTGCACTCATTGTGGCGCGGATGGATGCCGACGATGTCTGCCTGCCAAACCGCTTTTCCCGCCAAATAGCCTTTCTTGCTGGTCACCCCGATTATGGTGTCGTCGGCTCATGGTGCGATGACATTGATGAGCACGATGAAACTTGGAACGGGGGCGCTAATGCACCCCGCCATCCTGAAACTCACGAGGGCTTCTTAGAAGCTATCGACAAGGGTTGGCCCCTGCTGTGCCATCCGGCGGTGATGTTCCGCCGCGATCTGGTGCTTTCAGTCGGCGGCTATCACGCCGCGTTCAAACATTGCGAAGACCTTGATCTGTGGTTGCGGCTGGCATCGGTGACCAAGCTTGGCAGTATTCCGGAAGCTCTGATCCGCTATCGCCACTATGCCGATCAGGTTTCCAGCCGCCACGCCACCGAACAGCAAATCGGCGCGGCGGTGGCTAAGCTCGCTTATAATGAGCGGCAGGCCGGACGGGCAGACCCTACCGAGAACCTTGATCGTTTGCCTCCCATTGATGGCCTCGATGGGCTGTTCGGGCGTGATGGCGTGGCACGAGAAGTGCGTGCCAAGGTTGCACCCGGCCTACTCTATTCAAAAGCGGGGCTGCGCGATTCCGGCTTTGACCTGCTGCTGCATTACCTCAGCGAAGGCGGCGATCATGATGGCATGTGGCGCACTGTCGCTCGGCTAATGCGCTTTGGTGAGCCTGCCCGCGCAGTAAAGCTGGCGCGGACTCTGGTCACTAACTGATGTCCGCAGCTGAAGCCCCGAGCGACGGCGGCCGTGAACCAGCGGCGATGAGTGTGCGCGGTGCGGCGGTTTGGGCGATGGCGGGGCAGTACCTGTCGTTCGCGATCCAGTTCATCACCTCCGTCATCATATCGCGCTTCTTCCTTACGCCTGCGGAAGTAGGGCTGTTTTCGATTGGCATGGCGGCGGCGCTGCTGGCGTCGGTGCTGCAAGACTTCGGCTTGTCACGCTACATTGCTGGACTGCCTGTGCTCAATGAGGCCGAGATTGCCCGCTGCTCCTCGGTGGCGCTGTTATTCTCGTTCGTCGTCGCCGGGCTGATAGCGCTCGCGGCATGGCCGATAGCCTTGGCCTATCATCAGCCAGCGCTGTTTCCGATCATGCTGATTATCGCCGCGAGCTATCTGTTTGTCCCCCTCGCGGTCGTGCCGATGGCCTTGCTGGGGCGAACGATGTCGTTCCACAGCCACTTCGCGATCAATGTCGGAGCCTCAGCGGCGCAAGGCATCACCGCGCTGGCAATGGCCGCGCTGGGCTTTTCCTCCTTCGCGCTTGCCGGGGGAACGCTCGCTTTCGGGATAGCCCGCGGGCTAATTTCGCAGTTCATCCGACCTGCCATGCCGTGGCCGCTGCGGTTAGACGCGATCAAGCCGATAGTCGGCACCGGATCGCGGCTATCGGCGCTCTATGCAATTGGCGCGGCGGGGAGCCGAACGCCCGATATGATCGTCGGCAAGGCGCTAGGTCTGGTTGCGGTGGGCCTCTATAGCCGCGCTGCCAGTCTTTCAGACCAGTTCCGCATGCTGATCTCGGGCGCGATTGGTTCGGTGTTCTATCCGGCTTTTGCGCGCATCCGTGATCGCGGCGAACCGATTGGCCCAGCTTACATCCGCGTTTGCGCAGGCTATTCGGCGGTGATCTGGCCGGGAATGGCGGGCCTCGCGCTCGCCTCTGCGCCGATTGTTCGAATACTCTATGGGCCAGTCTGGGCAGGCGTAGCCCCGCCGCTGGCGACGATTGCGCTCACCGAAATCTTGATAGTCTCACTGCCGTTGCACACCGACCTGCCGATCCTGATGGGCAAGCTTAACCGGCTGCTGCTGGTCAACCTTACCGACACCATTCTTTCCGTCTCGTTGCTGATCGCCGGATGCCGATGGGGTATCGACGGCGCAGCCTCATCACGGCTTTTATACGGGGCCGCTTTTGTGCTGCTCTATGCGCGTTTCCTGCACGGCATCATTCAGTTCGACGTCAAAGAACTGCTGCGCATCTACGCCAAGAGCGCGCTCGCCACGCTGGCCGCCCTCACCCCGCTTCTCCTTATATATGCGCTGTGGCAAGGCCCGCAGGATATAACTCTGCCGGTGCTTATTCTCGGCAGCGGCGCAGGAGTAATGGGCTGGCTCGCGACCTTGGTGGCGCTGAGGCATCCGGCTTGGCATGAGATCCACTCGATGGCCTCCACCGTGCTCAGCCCGCTTTACCGGCGGGTTGTCGCTGCCTGATCGCCCACACCGCTGCTTTAAGCTGAGCGTCCGCAACTATCCGTCTAACAACATAGCGGTGCATTCGCGCACGTGGTAAAAGATGCCACGGGAGAAGAATCATGAATCCGATAGCCATAGCCGCCGTACTTGCGCTCGCCGTTCCGCAGGTCTCGTCGATGCAGAGCGGCAGCGATGCCAGCGGCACCGATGTGGTCAAAACCACGACTGATAGCTCCAGCCTCCTGACCGTGCCGGTTAATCTGGGTGAACATGGTCCATTCCGCTTTATGATCGATACCGGATCGCAGAATACGGTGATCGCCGACACGCTCGTCAGCAAGCTGGCGCTTGTCCCCAATGCCCGCGCCACGCTGGTCGGCGTTGCTGGAAGACGCGAAGTTGACACGGTGCAAATCGAAGAGATCGTCCTCGGACGGCGCAGTTTTTATGGGCTGATCGCCCCCATCTTAGACCGCATCGATTTGGGGGCTGAGGGCATTCTTGGCCTCGACAGCCTTCAAGGCCAGCGCATCCTGATCGATTTCCACAAGGGCTTTATGGCGGTCAACGATGCTCGCGCGCTTGGCGGTGATCGCGGGTTCGACATTGTCGTCACCGCACGGCGGCGATCAGGCCAGCTAATCATGACTGACGCATCTATTGATGGA
>JAYVNC010000243.1:0-3793 GCA_043758655.1 Novosphingobium sp. | reverse complement strand
CCCGCCTTAGCGGACGCAGCTTCGCCTGGGCCGATCTGCGCAAGGTAACCCTTTGCCGTTTCGGCCTCGGCGCTCTGCGGGGCCGAAGCCAGTACCGATAGCCACGATTTGCGCGCCGCCGCCTCGCGCCCTGAAAGCTCGGCGATGATCCCGGCTTCGAGACCAATGGCTGGATCGTGCGGGTTAAGCGTTACGGCGCGCTCAATATAGGACTGCGCGTCGGTCAATTTCTTCTGCAGCCGGGCAAATCGCGCGGAAATCAGCCATGCGTCCGAATTTCCCGGTAACGAAGCCCGCGCCTCGTAAAGCGCGGCTGAGGCTTCGGCAGTTCGCCCCAGCGCAAATAGCGGGCTCGCCCGGTCAAGCGCAATCGCCCCTGCCAAGGCCGGATCGGGTACCGCCAGAGCGTCGGCATGCGCGACCGCTAATTCTGTCAGAGCCCGGTCACGCGAGCCGCCGCTATCCGCAGCAATCCCTGCCGCGGCGCCCAATTGCGCGCGCTGGCGGTGTTCACCAGGCGCAACCGCATCGCGTGCGGCGAGGAAGGCGGTCTCTGCGCCTGCCCAATCTTCGCGGTGGCTGGCTGCCGTGCCGAGGCAATACTGCGCATCGGCCAGTTCGGCACCCTTGGCACCGACGATCCAATCGCGGGCGTAAACTTCTGCCTCAGCCGCATCGGAGCGCACCAAATCTTGGCACGCCTGCCCCTTGCCAGACACCAGCGGGGGCGGCAGCAGCAACGGCGCGGGCGCAGTTTTGCGCCGGGGCACATCGCGCCCTTCAACCTGCGGCACCTTGGGTGCCCCCACCGGACCCGACTGGGCATAGGGGCCAATCTGAGCAAGCATCAGCGGCAGGAGTGAAAGGAGCAGCGGCATGGTATCCTTATAGTCAATTGAGGGCGGTCAACAACTTGCCGTCAGGTCTGCCAGTGCGCGCAGCAACAGCGCGATGTCATTGGGGCGAGAAAGCCGGTGATCTCCGTCCTTGATAAGATGCACCTGCACATCGGATGAACGCAAGACTTCAGAAAGCCTGATCGCGGTTTGCCAAGGGACGTCAGAATCGGCCTGACCTTGCAGCAGGCGCACCGGGCAATCGAGCGCGATCTCGCTCCCGAGCAGGAGCATCTGCTGCCCGTCTGCCCAGAAACCGGGATAGGTCGGGGTCGGTTCTGGGCCATAGGGATTGGCCTCGAAAACGGGTTTACCCGCTACCAGCTCCGCCTTCTGATCTGCGGTAAATCCCCATTCGGTAAAGTCTGGCGCGGCGGCGATGCCGACCAGTCCCGCCAGTTGCTCGCCCAAGGCTAGCCCAACATGCAGCATCAGCCAGCCGCCCATCGATGAGCCGATCAGCACCACTTTGCCCGCACAGTTCGCCGCGATCAGCGCCAGCACCTCTTCGCGCCAGCGCGACAACGTGCCCTCGGCAAATTTGCCTTCGCTCTCACCGCAGCCCGAATAGTCGATCAGCAGACAGGCGCGCTGCTGCGACGCCGCCCAAGCGAATACCGCCTGCGCCTTGCTGCTCGCCATATCGGACATGTAACCGGGCAGGAATACCAGCGTCGGACCAGCCCCCGGGGTAAAACGAAAGGCAATTCGGCGGCCGTCAGCAAGATCATGCAGGGTGCACGTCACGTGCTTCAGATCACCCAATCAATGATCGCTGATGGTACAGCTGGCTGCCCCTTGGCGCGGCGCTGCTCGGTCATGATGTGGTTGAGCCGCTTAACCGTTTCGCTGCCGGTGGTAACGCACCATCCGGGCACCAGCGCATGAACCAAGGCGCAAACCCCGCCGCGGATCATCGTAATGCCAAAGGTTGCGGCAAATTCGAAATGCTCGATATAGCTTTCATCAACGGTTTTTGGATGATCGATGAAAAGTCGCTTGAACAAAGTCGGTCCTCACATTTGCCTGCCCAGCAGGCCAAATCGCACACAGCTCAACCAACGGCAAGCTGTGTGCGACAGGTGGTTAATCACTCGGGCTATCACCCTGGCCGTCACGCTGAAAGATTTCCTCGATAGTCAGGCTAAAAAGGTCGGCAATCCGAAAGGCCAGAGGCAGCGAAGGATCGTATTTGCCGGTTTCGATGGCGTTGACCGACTGGCGCGAGACTTCCAGATGGCCGGCAAGATCCTGCTGGCTCCACTCCCGTTCGGCGCGCAGCACGCGAAGGCGGTTTTTCATGCGCAAGACCCTGACGTGCCAAGGGTGAACTTGTTGTACATCTGGCCAATGAACAGCCCCATGAACCAGAAAAACGCCGCACCAAAACCGCCGTTACCCTTTTCGACGAGATCAAAGTTTTGCAGAAATTCCCACACCGTCACCACGGTCAGGCAAAATCCGGTGGCGACGAGGCATTGGCGGACCATCAGCATCCTGATGAATTCGTCCTTTTCCTCAACCACAAAGCGCATCACCGCCCAGAACACGCCGATCACCGGCACGGCAGGCGCAATCGCCACGACGTAGGCGATCACGCCGGACGGCCGGTTATGCCGGAACAGCCAAACCGCCGCGAACAGCAGCAGCACATAGCCGGTCATGAGGATAGCCAAGCGATAGGTGTAACGCCGAGCAGCGGGGGACATGGGAATAGACATGCAAAGCTCCTTTGTCTTAATGACAAGCTACCTTTACGCACGGCTCGCCCTTTATGTCAAGCACCATTGACATTATTTTTAAGGGATGGTCGACATTTGGTCGCTTGGACTCTAAGATTGAACATTCTTCCGAGAACGATGTTGAGGAGACGTTGCTTATGTTCCCTTATCTAAGCCCGGCTGCCCACGTTCCGGTCACGGGCATTGGCCTCATTATTTTGTTCGCCTTCATGGCGGCGTTTTTCGCCAGCCTGATTCGGGCGCGTGCAGCGGCAAAGCAGGATGCGGATGGCCCGGTGAAAACCTCGCAAGCGTCAAAGTTGGGCATCGGCGTGCAGATGCTGGGCTTTGCTTGGATTGGTGTTGGTCCCATGCAAATCAATTGGCACGGCCTGGACCGTGCGCTCATCACCGAGGCCATAGTCATATTTTTGCTCTCGGGCGCGACAGTCTATCTGTTCACAGCCTCCCGCACGGCTCTGGCAAAAAACTGGAGCTTTGTTGCTCGAACGCGGGCAGATCACCAGTTGGTGCAAAGCGGACCCTATCGATTTGTCCGGCATCCGATCTATCTGTGCTTGCTGCTTTGGATGATCGCTATGGCGCTGGCGATGGGCCATCCGCAGCGGCTGGCCATCTCTATTCCGGTTTACATCATTGGCACACTGTGGCGGGTCCGCGAGGAGGAAAAGCTGCTTCGGGCCATGTTCGGCGCGGATTTCGATGCCTATGCGGCGCGGGTGAAGCGGTTTATCCCCGGCCTACTGTGACTTGCCCCTTGGGCTGCATAGCGGCATAGGCGCTGGCATGTCCGAACTTCTCAAAATCGCCCTGCCTGACGGTTCCATCCGTGAAATGCCTTTGGGTTCAACCCCCGCCGATGTCGCCGCGGCGATTGGTCCCGGGCTTGCCAAGGCGGCGATTGCCGCGCGGATTGATGGTGAACTGGTTGATCTGACCCGGCCGTTCACCGGCGATGCCGCGCTGGCCTTGGTGACCAATCGCGATGAAGCAGACGCGCTCGATCTGGCCCGGCATGATTTTGCCCATGTGCTGGCGGAAGCGGTGCAAGCACTGTTTCCGGGGACGCAGATCACCTTTGGGCCATCGACCGACGATGGCTTTTATTACGATTTCGCGCCAAAAGATCGGCAATTTACTGAAGAGGATCTGCCG
>JAYVNC010000242.1:0-3821 GCA_043758655.1 Novosphingobium sp. | reverse complement strand
AAGGCACCCGCCACAGTCCGCACTTATTTTACTAAACTGTCCTTCAACCCACTGCCTCGCCGCACCGATTCCACGCACAGGGTCTGTCTCGCTGGAGAGTGTGTGCCGGGTGCCGAACGAGACAAGTTTTTCAATATCGGCGCGGAGGCGGGCTTCTGAAACTTCACTTCGAGGTTTGGCCTGTGCCGAAATAGCAAGCAGGAACAAGGAGCAGACGCCGCCGGTTACTGTGGCTCGTAGAACTGCGGCAGTGCGCATCAGAATTCGCCCGGCTCGTCACCAAATCGGTTGGGGCCAGATGTCGAACCCCTCACACCTGCAAAAATGATGAGCAACACGGGTACATAAACGAGAAATGCCAATCCCCCTTGCTCACGCATCATTGCAGTCGGATCCGGCCGAAACCCGGGTGTCGCCGCCATACTATTCATCACTTCCATCGCCCGAGCAATCTGGCCCGGCATTCGCGCCAAGACCACGGCATAGAGCCCCAGCGGTAACAGCGCCCACCATCCCGATAGGTCACTGTCGTGCAATCGGCGCACAAAGCTGGCTGCCAACAGCACTGCTGACAGCACGCCTATGGCTAATCCCGTCCATAACATCATCGGCAAATAGGCACCGACGGACCCCATCATATGCTGTCTCATTGCGTCAGGGCTGACGCCATTCTGGGCTGCGCTAAATGCGCCTGAGAACATGCCGATCATCATTGGGATGCTGACTGCCAAGCCAGCAACAAAGCGCAAGATTGCAATCGCCAGAACATAGAACCAAAAAGTCTGCCGTGCATCGCGCCCAGAAAAATTGGTCAAATTGCGCAGATTATGGCCGATTGCTCCAAACATGGACTGCTCCCCTCTCAATATGATCGCGCTACATAGATTGTCTCGACCGCCGGTTTGCCTGTGAACAGACATTGCCCTTGCGGGGGGGCAGTGTCCATTGGTGTGTTGCGAACCGTCAGCTTTAGCGATTTGAGCTTTGTGACAACGGCGTCCAGTTCCGCTCCACTCGGACGCGACCAGCCAAGTTCTACCCAGCCCGGGTAAGCCTTACCGTCGGCAAAATACGCAGCGAGTTCATCGAGCGATGTCACACCGCGCGTGATGTTGGCATCGCGGCGTCTAACAGCTTCATCGTGCAATGAAGCCTGAATTTCTTCGAGCAATGCGGCAGCCCGGCTCGTGAAATCATCGCGGGGTTCGATGGTTGAAGCGAGCTTGCCGCCGTCATTGTAAAGCCGGTCACGCCGCAGCCAGGAAATATTGCCGCCGGCTACATCGCGTCCGCCAATCTCGACGATCAGCGGCGCGCCCTTTTTGACCCATTGCCAGCGTTTGTTGCTGCTCTTGAGCGCGCGAAGATCGAGATGAGCACGCACGGGTTCGCGGAACGTGGAAAGAGCATTGAGCTCGCCCAACAACTCGCGGCAATAGGCGATCAGCGCCTCGTCCTCGTCATTATCGCGCAGCATGGGGATGATAACCACTTGATGCGGAGCGATTTGTGGCGGAACGCGCAGGCCGTCATCATCGCCATGGGTCATGATGACGCCGCCGATCAGACGTGTCGAAACGCCCCAGCTGGTGGTGTGACAGAACTGCTGCCCCCCTTCCCTGTCCTGATAACGAATGCCCATCGATTCTGCGAAGCCGGTGCCGAGGTAGTGTGATGTCCCGGCCTGCAATGCCTTGCCGTCCTGCATCATCGCCTCGATGCTGTAGGTCGCAACCGCGCCCGGAAAACGCTCATTTTCAGGCTTTTCGCCGGCGATTACTGGCATGGCGAGGACATCTTCTGAGAACGAACGATACATCTCCAGCGCGCGCAGTGTTTCCATCATCGCATCTGCCTTGTCAGCATGCGCGGTGTGGCCTTCTTGCCAAAGAAATTCGCTGGTGCGCAGGAACATCCTTGTGCGCATTTCCCAGCGCACGACATTGGCCCACTGATTGGTCAGCAGCGGTAGATCGCGCCACGATTGCACCCACCGCGCCATTGCTGCACCGATCACGGTTTCCGATGTTGGCCGCACGACCAGCGGCTCTTCAAGCTTTGCCTCAGGATCGGGGACCAGCCCACCCTTACCGTCACCGATCAAGCGGTGGTGTGTAACTACCGCCATTTCCTTGGCAAAGCCTTCGACATGCTCGGCTTCTTTGGCGAAATAGCTGAGCGGAATAAACAGCGGGAAATAGCAGTTTTGCACCCCCGCCGCCTTGATCCGGCCGTCCATAACGTGCTGGATGCGCTCCCAGATGCCATAGCCCCACGGCTTGATGACCATGCACCCGCGCACCCCCGATTCTTCGGCCATGTCAGCCTCGGAGATGACTTCCTGATACCATGCCGCAAAGTCGGCGGCGCGGGTTACGCTAAGGGCGTGTTTGATAGCTGGTTGATTCATGCCGCGCTGTTAGCCGCGATGGGGGCGCGGTTCAAATGTCGATTGGGAGGAAGCGACTACTTCCCCAATTCTTCCAGCTTCTTTTGCATTGCGGCCATCTGTTCGCGAAGTGCGGAAAGCTCGTCGGACTGTGCCGTAGTGGGCTTCTCTTGCGGCGAAACAGTTGTAGTTCCGCCGGGTATGAAAGCCGTGGCTGCGGCCTTTAACATTTCCATGTTGCGCTGGGCGATTTTGGCGAGCGGATTGCTTTCAATACTCGCTTCAAAGGCGGTGCGCAGCTTATGCTGATTATCGCGGAAATGATCCATCGACGCTTCGAGGTATTGCGGCAGCAGTCCTTGCATCGATTTTCCGTACATCGAAATCAACTGGCGCAGGAAGCTGACCGGCAGCATCTGTTCGCCGTGCGATTCCTCATCGACGATAATCTGCGTCAGAACCTGATGGGTAATGTCATCGCCGGTTTTGGCATCGACAACTTTGAAATCAACGCCTTCGCGCACCATTTGCGCCAGATGATCGAGCGTAATATAGCTCGATGATTGGGTATTATACAGCCGCCGGTTGGCATATTTCTTGATGACAACGCATTCGCCGTCCTTTGCCTTCGCCATGGCGATCAATCCTTGCAAATCCTAATGTTGGACCGCTCTTAGCACCTGCATCTAGTGCAGTGCAACATAGCTTATGCTGCGCAGCGATACGGTGGCAATTAGCGGGTGAAACGGCGACCGAGCAGAGTGAGCAACTCGTACTGCCCCAGCCCCGAAGCGGCCGCAGCTTCGGGCAGCGAATAGGCGACATTGAGCCAATCGCCCTCGCACAAATCTGGGGCTGCGGTGAGATCAACCACCGTCATATCCATGGAAACCCGGCCAATGACCGGCAGACGCACATTGCCGTGGAGCAGAGCGCCCTTGTTCGACCATGCGCGCAAATATCCATCTGCATAGCCCAACGCGACGACGCCGATACGCATCGGCGTTGCTGCCACGAAGGTCGAATTGTAGCCCACCCCATCCCCGGCGGTGATATGCCGAACCTGCATCAGCATGACTTGCGGCACGGCGACCTGTTTGATTTGCCCTGCTAGCGCATCACGCTGCCATCCGCCGTATAGCGAGAGACCGGGGCGCGTGAGGTCGCCGTGGAAGGCGCTGCCGAGCATAATGCCCGCTGAATTGGCGAGACTTGCTTCTCGCGCGGGAACTTGTCCGCGCGCTTCGGCCCATCGCGCGCATTGTACGGCGTTGAGCGGGCAGTCTTCATCCGCCGATGCCAGATGCGACATGAGCACCTGCACGTTCAGCCGTGCGATGATTGGATCACTGAGATCGGACATAGGCAGGCCGAGCCGGTTGATTCCAGTATCAACCATCAAGTCGCAGACCTCGCCTCCTGTATCCAGCCA
>JAYVNC010000241.1:0-3822 GCA_043758655.1 Novosphingobium sp. | reverse complement strand
GGGCGCGCACGATGAAAGCGCCATGCGCGATGTGTGGATCAATGGTGAATGGCTGGCCGAAAGCGAAGCCAAGGTTTCGGTGTTCGATCGCGGGCTGCTTTTTGGCCAGAGCGTTTACGAGGTGGTGCCGGTGATTGGTTGGACCCTCGCCAACTATCCCTACCATATGGCGCGGCTGCACAATTCGCTCATCATGACTGGGATTGTCGACCATACTGATTGGCGTTCAGTACTTACTGAGGCGGTGGCGCGGAACGGGGTCGAAGAGGGCCGCGTCTATCTTCAGGTTACCGGCGGCGTAGCGGGTGACCGCGATTTCCTTTCTCCTATCCCGGCGCCTGCGCCCACGCGGATAGTGTTTACGCAAGCAGCGCCGGTCATCGATGTGCCAGCCCTGAAAACCGGGCTGAAAATAATCCTGCGCGATGAAAAGCGCTGGAAAATGCGCGGGGCGAAAACCACCCAGCTGCTCTATGCCGTGCTTAAGAAGGAAGAAGCTCGCGCCGCCAATGTCGATGATGCTTGGCTGGTCGAAGACGGTTTCATCACCGAGGGCACCAGCGCCAACGCGCATATCATCGACGAACGTGGGGTGTTGGTTTCGCATCCCGTCGATCATGGCGTGCTGCCCGGCGTGACCCGGATATGCCTACTGGAAATTGCACGCAGCATGAATATCGCGGTTGAGGAGCGGCCGTTCACCCCTACCGAACTGTTCACCGCGCGTGAAGTCATGGTCTCTGCCGCCAGCGCGCTTTTGCTCCCGGTGGTTGAAGTGGATGGACAGGCTATCGGCAACGGTAAGCCGGGTGCTGTCACCTTGGCCTTGCGCGAGGCTTATGTCGCGCGGCTGATTAAGTTCGCAGCTAGCTGAATGGTTACGCCTGCCGCTATTCACATATGGTTCAAGCCCAGCGACTTAGGCACCACCTCACGATGAAAAACTTCCTCCTCCCCCTCGCGCTGGCACTCACGCCAATCGCTGCTTTGCTTGCCCATGCCGCTCCCGGCGATGAGCAGGGGCAGGCGCGCAAGGAAATGCGTGCCGGCAACGTGCTGTCGCTCCGCGATATTGAAGGCCGCGTTTTGCCGACCATGCCCGGCGCGCAATATCTCGGTCCATCCTATGATGCCGATGCGATGGTCTATCAGTTGCGATTCATCAAAGACGGCCGGGTTTCCGACGTTTATGTCGATGCCCGAAGCGGCCAGGTCATTTCTCGCCATTGACTTTATTGCGCGGCATTGACGCTCGCAGCCTTTCGCCGCATGGATTCTGAACAAGCCAATCAACAGGGAATTGTCGATGCGCATCCTGATCGTCGAGGACGAACCGACCCTTGGGCGTCAGCTCAAGTCCACGCTTGAACAGACCGGCTATGCCGTCGATCTTTCGGTCGATGGTGAGGACGGCCATTTTCTCGGCTCGACTGAGGATTATGACGCAGTGGTGCTCGATCTTGGCCTGCCCGAGATTGACGGGTTAACCGTGCTCGGCATGTGGCGCAAAGAGGGGCGCAAGTTCCCAGTGTTGGTGCTGACTGCGCGCGATTCATGGTCGGACAAAGTCGCTGGGCTTGATGCCGGGGCCGATGATTACCTCGCCAAACCGTTTCAAACCGAAGAGCTGATCGCCCGCCTGCGCGCGCTGATCCGCCGCGCCACCGGCAATACATCAAGCGAGCTTACCGCCGGCGAAGTACGGCTGGATACCCGCTCTGGCCGGGTAACGCGCGATGGCGAGCCGGTGAAGCTGACCGCGCAGGAATATAAGCTGCTGTCGTACTTGCTCCACCACAAGGGCAAGGTCGTCAGCCGTACCGAATTGATCGAACATATTTACGATCAGGATTTTGACCGCGATTCGAACACTATCGAAGTGTTTGTCACGCGCATTCGCAAGAAGCTGGGCGCGGATGTCATCACCACGATCCGCGGGCTGGGTTACAGCCTTGACGATCCCGCAGGCATTGGCCGGGGCTGAGTGACGCTTGGGCAGCAGCGATGTTCTGGATGATGGCGAAAGCCGTCCATTGGGCAGGCAGGCTGGCGAGGTAGTTGCAGCCTCGGTTCAATCGGGCTCGACGCAATCAGGTTCCCCGCACACCGGCTCACTCGGCCGACGCATGATGGTTATCGCGGCGGGCTGGATAACCGTTCTGCTGCTGCTCGGCGGGGTTGCGCTTGATCGTTCGATGACCGGGCTTGTCGAAAGCAATTTCGACGAACAACTCGGCACGATGCTCAACGGCATGGTCGCCTCGGCGGAGGTAGACCAATTCGGTGAGGTCTATTTCAACCGGCCATTAGGCGACCAGCGGTTGCTTGAGCCCAATTCGGGACTCTATTGGCAAATCACTGGAAAGGGACACGAAGACTATCCCTCTCGCTCGCTGTGGGATCGGTCGATCGCCGTTCACGGCGATCATGTGGATAATCAGCCGCACGCTTATAACAGCGTGCAATTTGCTACCGAACCGCTGCGCGTGATGGAACGATCGGTTATCCTGCCGGGCAGCGAAACCAAATGGTGGTTCGTCGTGGCCCAGGATCGCTCGGCGATAGACGCGCAGATCCACCGCGTCCGGCTGATTTTGGTGCGCAGCTTCCTCGCGCTGGGGCTCGGGTTGTTTTTAATGGCGGTGCTGCAAACGTGGTACGGGCTCGGGCCATTGCGCAATGTCCGGGCGGCGATCAAACGGCTGCGGACCACTGGGGCCAATCGCGTGACCCAGCCGCTGCCCTTGGAAGTTCAGCCACTCGTGGAGGAACTCAATGCGCTGCTCGCGCACACTGAACGCCAGGCGCAAGAAGCGCGCACCCATGCTGGCAACCTCGCCCACGCGCTGAAAACGCCGCTGACGGTGGTGATGAATGCCGCCACCGCGCAGGCCCCCGACCTTGCCGAAACCGTGATCCGCGAGGCTGCCGTGATGCGCCGTCAGGTTGATCACCACCTCGCCCGTGCCCGCGCAGTTGGCCGCCGTGCGGTGGGCCAATCACGCGTCGTCGTATCGGAAAGCGCCGATGCCGTTCTGCGCGCGGTCACCCGGCTTTACGAGAAAACCCGGTTTGACATAGACGGCAGCCGCACCGCAGCGGTGGGCATTGAGCGGCAGGATCTGGACGAAATCCTCGGCAACCTGATCGAAAACGCGGCGAAATACGGCGGCGGCTCGGTCTTTGTCACCATCGATGCAGCGCCTGAAAACCAGACGGCATGCGAAATCTGGGTTGAAGATGACGGTATGGGCATTCCCGAAGAAGAACGCACCCGCATCTTCGATCGCGGTGCGCGGCTGGATACTGGCAAGCCGGGGACAGGGCTGGGCCTCGCGATTGTCCGCGATGTCGCCGAGATTTATGGCGGATCGGTTGAACTTGATGAAAGCGAAGATTTGGGCGGGCTGCTGGTGAAGCTGCGGTTGCCAAGGGCGGGGGGCGAGTAGCGGAGTGCAAGGTCAAAGAATTGCGGTTTTGGGTTGCGGGCCAAGCGGAATGGCCATTGCGCTGTTCCTTCACCGTGCCGGGCACGAAGTCGAAATTTTTGAAAGATTTGATACAGTTCGGCCACTTGGGTCAGGGCTTCTGATCCAGCCATCGGGGCAGCGGGTGTTTGCAGCGTTGGGGCTGTTGGCTGCGTTGCGCAATCAGTCAAGTATCGTGAACCGGATGACCGGTATATCATTACCATCGGGCAAGCGCGCACTGGATGTCGATTTTGCTGACCTTGGCGGTACCGATTGTGCCCTAGGTGTGCACCGGGCCGTGTTGTTTAATGTGCTGCATGCCGCAGTCGTCGCCGCCGGAATAACGGTCAAC
>JAYVNC010000240.1:0-3824 GCA_043758655.1 Novosphingobium sp. | reverse complement strand
GTCCTATGATGCAGCGGATGCAGCAACTCGATTACGTTGAAATCCCGCGCTGACAGGCCAGCAAAGGCCCGCTAAAGGCACACACGAATCGAACCCCGCATGCCTTCAAATCGGCCTGCGGGGCATTTGCTATTGCCCCCAGTACTTGAAGCACCCGAGCACCCATGCCTGATCTGAACCGCATCCTTTCGGCCAACGGGCCGCTCACGCTTTCCTCGATAGCCCGCGGCGCGCAGCCACTGGTTATGGCGGACTTGGCGCGCGCAGCAGGCGGGCGGGCGGTTTTTGTCGCGCCGGATGACGCAGCGATGCGCGCGGTTGCGGAAGCAGCGCAGTTCTTTGCACCCGAGCTAGAGGTGATCGAGTTTCCGGCGTGGGACTGCCTGCCATTTGACCGGGCCAGCCCTGCGCTTTCTGTCAGCGCAAAACGACTATCCGCCCTGCACCGGCTCCAAATGGTGCCAATAGGATCGCAACTGCTGGTCACGACGATCAATGCCCTGCTCCAACGGGTGCCTACGCCGTTCCGAATTCGCGAATCGGTGCGGCTGCTCAAACCGGGAATGGAGATCGGGCGCGAAAGCCTGATCGCGCTGCTTCAACGACAGGGTTATTCGCGCACCGATACGGTCGCCGATGCCGGCGAATTTGCCGTGCGCGGATCGATATTCGACATTTTCCCTTCGGGATTGGAATCCGGGCTGCGGCTAGATTTCTTCGGGGACGAACTGGAAACCCTGAGGTTGTTCGATCCCGGAACCCAACGTTCCACCGGTGTGGCGGATGAGCACCTGCTGCTCCCGGCCAGCGAGGCGCTGCTTGACGAGGACACGGTCAAACGCTTCCGCACGCGCTATCGTGAAATGTTTGGCGCGAATGCGACGTCTGATCCGCTTTATCAGGCGGTCACCGATGGGCGGCGGCTTGCGGGGATGGAGCATTGGCTGCCGCTGTTTGAGGAGCGGTTGGAAACGCTGTTCGATCACCTCGGTGCGAAAGACCTGATTGTCATCGACAACGCCGCGCTCTCAGCGGCAGACGAGCGGCTGGGAGACATTGCCGATTATCACAAGGCGCGCACTGAAACCTCAGGCAAGGCCCCCGGCTCCTACCGCCCGCTCGAAACATCCGCGCTGTATCTCAAACGCGAAGAAATTGACGCGCGACTATCTGGCTGGCCAATCCACCGCGCAGACATTTTCGCCCAACCTGAAAGCGCAACGGTAATCGACTTCGGCTTCTCATCAGGCCGCGATTTTGCTCCCGAGCGCGCGCGCGGTGACAATGCCTATGAGGCCGCAGCTCGATACCTTGCTGGACAAGCCGCACAGCGCCGAAAGACGCTAATCGCCTGCTATTCGAACGGCAGCCGCGCGCGCATTGCCGCCATTCTAGGTGAGGCGCAACGTCCTGCCCCGGTCTGGGCGGATTCGTGGCAGGAGGCGCTGGGGCTCGCCGCCAAGGGCACCCCGGTGGCGCTGGTGCTGCCGCTCGAAAACGGTTTTGCCAATTCCGGCATCGAACTGGTTACCGAGCAGGACATCCTGGGTGATCGGCTCGTTCGGCGGCGCAAGCGGCGGAAAAGCGCCGACGCGTTCCTCGCCGAACTGGCGGCGCTGACGCCTGGCGATCTTGTCGTTCATCTGGAACATGGCATTGGCCGCTATGAGGGGCTGCAGTCGATCCCGGTCGGCCAAAGCCCGCACGATTGCGTAATGCTGGTCTATCACGGTGGCGACAAGCTTTACGTTCCGGTTGAAAATATCGACGTGCTTTCGCGCTTTGGCAGCGAGAGCGATGGCGTTGGGCTTGATCGCCTTGGCGGCGAAGCATGGCAAAGACGCAAGAGCCGCCTTAAGGAACGCATCCGGGAAATCGCGCACGAATTGCTGCGCACTGCTGCGCAGCGAGCCCTGCGGCAAGCCCCTGTTCTGGTTCCGGAAAAGGCCGCTTACGATCAGTTTACCGAAAAGTTTCCGTGGCAGGAAACGGAAGATCAGGAAGCTGCGATCGAGGATGTGTTGAGCGATCTTGCTGAGGGCAAGCCAATGGACCGGCTGGTCTGCGGCGATGTTGGCTTCGGCAAAACCGAGGTTGCCCTGCGCGCCGCGTTCGTCGCAGCGATGGCAGGCGAACAGGTTGCGCTGATTGCGCCGACAACTTTGCTCGCACGTCAACACTATTCGGGGTTTGTTGAGCGGTTTGCCGGTTTCCCACTCATCGTCGGGCGGCTCTCGCGACTCGTGGGTGAGAAGGAAACCACGCAAACCAAGTCCGGCCTCGCCGCAGGAACTGTAGACGTGGTCATCGGCACCCACGCGCTCTTGGCCAAGAGTTTGAGCTTCAAACGTCTGGGCCTCGTAATCGTCGATGAGGAGCAGCGCTTTGGGGTAAACCATAAAGAACGGCTCAAGCAACTGCGCAATAACGTTCATGTGCTCACCCTCACCGCGACACCAATCCCGCGCACTTTGCAGATGGCGATGTCTGGCCTGCGCGAGCTTTCGACCATCCAGACGCCGCCGGTCGACCGCCTCGCTGTGCGCACCTATGTGATGGAATGGGACGACATGGTGATGCGCGAGGCTTTGCTGCGCGAACATCATCGCGGCGGGCAGAGCTTTATCGTCGTGCCGCGCATCGCCGATATGGCTGATGTTGAGGAATGGCTGCGCAATACCGTCCCCGAAGTGCGCTTCATCGCCGCGCACGGGCAGATGTCCGCGAGTGAAGTCGAAGAGCGGATGAGCGCATTCTACGAGAAGAAATACGAGGTGCTGCTGGCGACCACCATCGTCGAAAGCGGGCTCGATATTCCAAGCGCCAACACCATCATTATCCACCGGGCGGACCGGTTTGGCCTCGCGCAACTTTACCAGCTTCGCGGGCGGGTGGGCCGATCAAAACTGCGCGCTTATGCCTATCTGACCACACCCATCGACACCGCGCTGTCCGAAGTCGCGCAAAAGCGGCTGAAGGTGCTTGGCGATCTCGATAGCTTGGGCGCGGGCTTCCAGCTCGCCAGCCACGATCTCGATATTCGCGGGGCGGGAAATTTGCTCGGCGATGAGCAATCGGGCCATATCCGCGAGGTTGGCTTTGAGCTGTACCAATCGATGCTTGAGGATGCGATCCTTGAGGCTAAGGCCGGCGCGCATGGGCTGGAGCGACAAAATTCGGGTCTCAGCCCGCAGATTACGGTCGATGCGCCGATTATGATCCCTGAGGAATATGTCCCCGATCTCGCCGTCCGTATGGCGCTATATCGCCGCCTCAACGATGCCGCCGATCAGGCTGAGGTGGAATCGCTTTCCGCCGAAATGATTGACCGTTTCGGGCCCTTGCCGGTGTCCACAGCCAATCTGGTCAAGCTGATTACCATCAAACGGCAGGCTATCGAGGCGAACATCGCCAAGATTGATGTCGGGGCGAAGGGATCGCTGGTGGCCTTCCACAACGATACATTCCCCGATCCGTTGGGGCTCGTCGCCTATGCGCAACGGCTTGAAGGCACGATCAAGCTGCGCCCTGATAACAAAATCGCCGTCACCCGCGCTTGGGGCGATCCGCAGGCGCGGCTTAATGGGCTGATTCAGCTGACGAAGGGCCTCAGTGCAATCGCCCGCAAGGCACGCGCCACCGGTTAGCTTTTCGTTTGCACAAGCCTGCTAGGGTGCGCTGAATCGGCGGAAATGCCGCAATTCAGGGGACCGAACTGGAATGGCGAGTGCCCTTCCGATCAACTTTGTCGCCGCAAGGCTGCTCGGCGCATCGCTGCCGATGGCGGAGCCCTGCCTGACTGCGCGGGATTGGGCGGGCGTTTG
>JAYVNC010000239.1:0-11755 GCA_043758655.1 Novosphingobium sp. | reverse complement strand
TTGAGGCGACCTTGGCGCTGGCGCTTGAACGCGAGGATATGGCCGATGAGGTGCGGGCGATTATGAAAAGGCTGCTGGGGTAATATCGGTTAGCAATTCCACCCGTGCCTAACCCCGCTCATCCTGAGGCTGTCGAAGAACCCGCGCCTACATTAGAGCATCGTGCGATTAATCTGCAACATAGCCTGCTGCCTTGAGGTAGTTGCAGCATTCATCTGGCGAGTAGAGTTCGCAGATTGATCCTACGGCCTGCCACAGCGCCTCGACAGTCCGCGCATTGGCTTTGCGCAGGTGGGCCTTGAGCTTGGAAAATGCCATTTCGATGGGATTGAGATCGGGGCTGTAGGGCGGCAGGAACAGGTACCAGGCTCCGCGTTCCTTGAGGATGGCCTTGGCTTTCTCGCTCTTGTGGCTGGAGAGGTTGTCGAGGATCACCATGTCGCCGCGCTTCAATGTCGGCGCGAGCTGGGTTTCGACATAAGTTTCGAAGGTTTTCCGGTTCATGGGGTGATCTATTACCCACGGCGCGGTCAGGCCATCGTGACGCAGTGCGGCAATGAACGTCTGGGTTCCCCAATGGCCAAAGGGAGACTTCATCTTGAGGCGTTGGCCTTTGCGGGCGCGCCCTCGCAGCCGGGTCATCTTGGTCGTTGTTCCGGTTTCATCGATGAACACCAGCCGTTCCGGGCGTCGCTTCATCCACGGCTGGCGGTTCGTCGTCCACACGCGCCGGGCACGCACGATGTCAGCGCGATCGGTTTCGCTGGCCAGCAGTGTTTTTTTTGACGGTAAAACCCACTCCTCGCATAACCCGCGACAGCCACGACGGGTCCACTTTCACCCCACGCTCCGTCCAGAGCCGCGCCGCCAGTTCGGGCAGGGTGATGTCGCCTTGATCCTCAACCCATCCGATCAGCAAGTCCATATGCCCCGCAAGCCTGCCGCTCCCCGCAGGACGGCCCTGCTTGGCCGGGGCCAGCGATCCCGTCTGCGCCTTGCGCTGCGCCAAACGGATCGCCGTGCTCGGCGCTACACCAAACCGCCGCGCCGCAGCACGGGCTGAATGACCAAACTCGATCTCATCGATTATCCGAACCCGTAAGTCCGCTGAACTGCTTCTGCCCATAATCCACCTCCAATGAAGGTGAATCACATCGCCAACACAAAGGGAATCCGGCGATTCAGGTTTTCAACAGTTCGCTCTAATCTCAGCGCTTTGCCGCTGGCGCAGAAGCGATTGGGGCTAAGGGTGCGCGCGTCCTTCGACAGCTTCAGGATGAGCGGGGTTGGGGATTGGGGATGGAAAAAGTTGGGTCTGCGCTTGATCGGCAATCGCCCCAGCTCCAACCTCCCAACCTCCACACAAAAGAAAAGGACGGCAGGTTTACCCTGCCGCCCTTTTCGGCACACTCTCCCGAAGTGCCCGTTCACCGTCCGCGCCTCATATCGGGTGCGGTGCGGCTATCGTTGGAAACTTATTCCTCGCCGTCGCCCTTGGCGCCGATCACTTCAGCCTGCGCCAGAGTGGCGGGCTTGAAAGCGCCGTCTTGCAGATAAGGGATCGGGTTTACGGCATTGCCCGCGATGCGGACTTCGTAATGCAGATGCGGGCCGGTTGAGCGGCCAGTCGAGCCGACGTAGCCGATCAGATCGCCCTTGTGAACGTTCTGGCCGGCATAGGCGGCAAGGCGTGACATGTGGCCATAGCGCGTTTCAATATCGCCGCCGTGTTCGATCGCTACATAAAGCCCGTAGCTTGAGAACCAGTCAGCGCGCGAAACGATGCCATCAGCCGAGGCATAAACCGGGGTGCCCCATGCCGCGCCGAGATCAACGCCCTTGTGCTGGTGGCGGCCGCCGGTGACCGGATGCCAGCGCATGCCGAAACCGCTGGTCAGCGCAGCGGTTTCAACCGGCATGCGCGAAGGGATTGAAACCGATGTTGGGCGAACCACCATCGGCGCTGCAACCAGACCGGGGACCATTGCGCTACGGTTAGGCTGCGAAACCGAGACCAGAGCGCGGTTGCCATCGAGCGACTGCCATGAATTGAACAGCGAGCGGAACTCTGCATCGCCTGATGCGTTATTGCTTTGCTGGCGAGCGGCCTGAGCGGCACGGAGCGGAGCGATGATATCAGCATTGGCGCTGGCATTGGCAAATGCCGGGCCGGCACCTGCTAAGGATGCGGCTGCGGCAGCGAGGCCTGCAAGCGCGCGGAGCTTTGTCAGAATAGAAAATACGACCACGAAATACCCTTTGTCTCTGGCCTTTTCAGGGCTCGGAAACCCGAGCCGAGCAGCCAGATGCTACCCGCAATTCTTTTTGCTTTTGGATACGGTCGGAACCCCCCGCCGTATCTTGCGATTGTGGCTAGAGTGCAGGGTTAATGATTGCAACCTCACCGAAGACATCTCGCGACAAACCGGCTTCGCGGCGGGCTGAGTCGTTGAACGGTTGCTTAATAGACCCGCGAAAGTGGCGGGAAACCAGACTTTTCCACAGCTCGCCAGGTGGCTCATCGCGGGCATTTGCCAGAGCGGTGAAATGAGTTGTGCCGATTCGGACGTGCCGTATTTCATCGTCAAGGATTCGCTCAAGCAAGCGCACGCCCTGCCTATCGCCCAGGCTGCGCACACGCTCGATCATCATAGGTGTGACGTCGAGACCGCGCGCTTCGAGCACCATCGGCACCACCGCCAATCGCGCCGTGACATCATGGCGGGTATCCTGCGCAGCTTCCCACAGGCCATCATGCGCGGGCAGATCGCCATAGGCCGCACCAAGGCTGCGCAGTTTGCGAACCAGCATCATGAAGTGCGAGGCTTCGTCCGCCGCGACCGACAGAAAATCCCCGGTGAACGCTTCGCCCATCTCGCCGCCGAAACGCCCCGCCATATCGAGCGCCAGATCAATCGCGACATATTCAATATGCGCGAGCGCGTGCCACAGCGCGATCCGTCCGCGTTCTGAACCGCCTTTCCCGCGCCGAGGCATGCGGTTGGGCGCGAGCAGTTCGGGGCGCTCCGGACGCGCCGGGCGATCAGGCATGGCGCAATCGAAGCTGAAGGTCAGCCCTCCGCGCTGCCAATCGCGCGCCACCGCCCGCGCGGCCATCGCCTTGGCAAGCGGATCGGCTTGAAGCAGCGCGGCGCGGATTGCCGCTGCGACAGACTTCATAGGGCCTTCGCCGCCTCAAGCACTTCGGCAGCGTGGCCTTTGACCTTCACCTTGGACCATATGCGGGCGATTCGGCCATCGGCACCCAGCAAATAGGTGCTGCGGACCATGCCCATATAGGTGCGGCCATAATTCACTTTTTCTGCCCATACACCGAGCACATCAGACAGGCCGCCCTCGGCCGGATCGCTCGCCAATGGGGCGGTGAGGCCGTATTTGGCGATGAATTTCTGATGCCGCGCCGGGCTGTCCTTGCTCACCCCGAGCAGGGCAATGCCCGCTGCGGAAAAGCCCGGCGCGAGCGCGGTGAAGTCTTGATTTTCAACTGTGCAGCCCGGGGTATCATCCTTCGGATAGAAGAAAATTACGGCCTTCTGTCCGGCGAAATCGGACGGCTTCACCGCGGTGCCATCGGGCATGGTCAAGGCCACATCGGGGATCATATCGCCCACACCAGCAAAATCGCTCATAAAATCTCCAGATCAATTTTTCACGCCGAACACCTGCTGCCAACATTGCGCAACGGTGCGGCGCGATTCGGCGAATTTGCCGAGCAGGCTTTCCCAATCGTCACATTGGCAGGCCATGGCAAGCGCGGCGCGCACGCCGAAGGGTGGAATTTGCCCATCGGGGGCGAGCAGCCGCGCGGCGACGAGCAAACGCGTCATGTCATCGTGCGCGAGGGCGAGCGCGGGCGGCACAAGCTCTGCTTTCACCAGAGCGGCAATCGCGGTTGGCAGCGACGGATCGAGCCCCACGCCGCGCTGCAGTTGCAGGAAGTGAACGATAAATTCGAGATCAACCAGCCCTCCGCGCAGCAGCTTGGCATCGAGCGGGCCCTTCGGCGCTTTATGCTCAGCCATTTCGGCGCGCATCGACAGAACATCGTCGCGCAGCTTTGCCGGATCACGCGGCCGAGTGAGGACTTTGCGCAAGATTGTGTCCAATTCACCGCGCGCTTCGGCAGACCCATAAACCACCCGCGCGCGGCACAGCGCCATGTGTTCCCAGGTCCAAGCCTCATCGTTTTGATAGCGCGCAAAGCTCTCGAAACTTACGGCCAATGGCCCGCTTTTGCCCGATGGCCGCAGCCGGGTATCAACCTCATAAAGCGCGCCCTGCGCTGTTGGTACGGACAAGGCGGCGCTGGCGCGCTGGGCAAGCCGGTTGAAATAGAGCGTCGCGCCGAGCGGCTTTGGCCCGTCTGATTCGGCCTGATGATCGCCGGTGAAGCAATAAACCAGATCGAGGTCTGAAGCGTGAGTCAGCGCGCCACCTCCCAGCCGCCCGAGCCCAAGCACCACCAGTTCACCGCCGGGAACCCGCCCGTGCGCCCTCTCAAATTCCGCAGCCGCCGCGCGCACCAGCGTGCCAAGCGCCGCCTCGGCAATGCGCGAATAGGCTGCGGCGAGCGCCAGCGGATCGGTGATGCCTTCGAGCAGTTGCACCCCCAGCGCGAACCGCTTTTCGCCCACCTTGCGCCGCACCCGGTCAAGCAGGCGCTCGTAGTCATCATCCGCTTCACCGCGCGCGAATTCCGCCGCCAGATCATCGGCCGAACCCGGCAGATCAAACGCGCTGGCATCAATCAGGGCATCGAGCAGATCAACATGCTGCGCCAGAGCATCGGCGAGCGGCGGGGCGAGGCCGAGCACCTTTGCCACCAGATCGAGCAAGGCGGGGCGCGCTTCGAGCAGGTGGAACAGGCTGATCGCGCTGGGCAGCCGGACCAGCATTTCCTCCCAGCGGTTGAACGCGCGGCGCGGTTCGGGCGAACGAGCGAGCGCGGCGAGCAGCGCGGGCTGAATCGCATCAAAGGCCGCAATCGCAGCGTCGCTGCGCAAGGCCTTGAGCTTTCCCGAACGCCAGCCCTCAATCCGCGCGGCGAGTTCGTTGGGGGTTTCGAATCCCAGCGATTTCAGCTCGGCGGCAAGGCGTTTGCCGGTAGTCGTGGGCGAGGGATCGGTCGGTGCGACATCGCCAGTTTGGCAAGCAATCAGCGCATCATATTTCGCGCCAACAGCATCGGTAATCGCCTCAATTTCGCGCACCAATGCCTTGCCGTTCTTTAACCCATCAAGCCGCGCGACCCGGTGAAGCGCGGCGGGATCATCGGGCAGACTGTGCGTTTGCTGGTCTGAAACCATCTGCAACCGGTGCTCAATAACGCGCAGCCGGTCATAGCTTTCCCCCAGCATCTGCGCCTCGGCGCCTGGAATAATCCCCGCCAAGGCCAGCGCATCGAGCGAAGCCCGCGTGCCGCGCAGCCGCAGCGCCGGATTGCGACCGCCGTGGATCAACTGGTGCGTTTGTGCGTAAAATTCGACCTCACGAATGCCGCCGCGCCCGCGCTTGATATTGAAGCCGGGTCCGGGCCGCTCAGCGCCTTCCTGCCCGGCGCGGATTTGCGCGGTGAGCCGCCCAATCTCGCTGATCGTGCCGAAATCAAGACTGCGCCGCCAGATAAACGGCCGGATCGCGGCAAGGAAAGCATCACCCGCCGCCACATCCCCGGCGCAGGCGCGGGCGCGGATAAACGCCGCGCGTTCCCACGCCAACGCCGAGCTTTCATAATGGGTCAGCGCGGCCTCAATCGGAATAGCGGGCGGACTGATTTCGGCTTGTGGTCGCAGCCGCAGATCGACGCGGAAGACATAGCCCTCGCCATCGATGCGGCTGAGCGTTTGGACGATGTCGCGAGCATAGCGTTGCGCGGCTTCTCCCGGATCGTCCCGTTCGCGGCGGGGGAGCAGGGCGGGGTCGTAAAGCAGAATTGGATCGATGTCGGACGAATAGTTGAGCTCACCCGCGCCGTGCTTGCCAAGCGCCAGTGCGATCATCCCGGCGGGTTCGACATCGGGCATTCGGGCGGTGATGGCATGGGCGATTGCCGCGTCCATTGCCCGGTCCGCAAAGGCGGAAAGTTCGGCCATCACGCGCGTGAGCGAGAAAGCCCCAGCCAGATCGCCAATCCCCAGCCCCAGTGCCAGTGCCCGCCGTTCTCGCCGCAGCGCCACCGGCACATCGGGCGCGCCCGTCCCAGCCGCCAGCGCAAAAGCCAGCGCTTCCTCGCCGCGCCCTTCGGCGAGCAGCGCGGCCAATTCCTTTTCGCGCACCAGCAGCCCTGCAAGGAACGGTGATCCCTCGCGCGCTCTTGCAATCGCCCCCGTCCAGTCAGCTTCCTGCGCCATTGCCAACACCTGCGCCGCCGCGCGCGACTTATCAAGCAGGGCAATCACCCGGCGCGGCTTGCACTGGCGAAAGGCTTTTGCCATCACGCGTGTCAGTAGCGGCGGCCTTCTTGGCGGCGCTGATCCAACCTGAAGGTTCGCCAATGTCTGGTACAATTGCCAAAACCATGCTGCTTGCCGCCACCACTGCGCTGGCAATCGTCACCGCATCAAGTGCCCCCGCCGCGCCGCCGCGCAAGCCGGTGATCGATACCGCGCTGATGAGCCGCGTGGTCCAGAATCTTTCAGCTGACGATCTCGAAGGCCGCGCGCCCAGCACCGCCGCCGAGCCAAAAGTGCTCAATTATCTGATCGCCCAATTCAAATCAGCAGGGCTGCAACCCGGCAACAAGGGTTCGTGGCTGCAATCGGTGCCCACGGTGGAGATTATCGGGGCCAACCATTCAGCCCTCAGCATTAGTGGCGGCACGGCCCCGCTCAGCCTCGCCTATGGCTCAGATTTTGTCGGGGCGAGTTACCGGGTCACCCCGCATACTGAGGTCAAGGATGCGGATATGGTGTTCGTCGGCTATGGCATCAACGCGCCCGAGCTGGGCTGGAATGACTATGCCGGTGTGGACATGCACGGCAAAGTGGCGGTGATCCTCGTCAACGATCCGGACTATGCGATGGAAACCCAAGACGGCCTCTTCAAAGGCCGCCGGATGACCTATTATGGCCGTTGGACTTACAAGTTCGAAGAGGCCGCGCGGCAAGGCGCGATCGGCGCGCTGGTGATCCACGATACCTTCCCCGCCGCCTATGGCTGGAATGTCGTAAACTCAAGCTGGACCAAGGCGCAGTACTACGTTCAGAGCGCCAATGACGGTGCCGATCAAACCGCGTTCAACGGCTGGCTGCAAAAACCAAAGGCCGAAGCGATAATGGCTGCGGCGGGCAAGGATTTGGCCGCACTCACCACCACCGCCCAAACCAAGGGGTTTAAGGCCGTGCCGCTCGGACTCAAGGCAAGCCTGTCGTTCGATAACAAGGTCCGCAAATCAACCTCGCACAACGTAATTGGCGTACTTCCGGGCAAGAAGGCGCCGGGCGAATATGTGCTTTACTCAGCCCACTGGGATCACCTTGGCCGCTGCACGCCTGACAAGCGCGGCGATGATATTTGCAACGGCGCGGTGGACAATGCCAGCGGCGTGGCGGCGCTTACCGCTTTGGCCAAGGCCAATGTTCGGGCGGGGGCTGCACGCCGTTCGCAGGTGTTCCTTGCAGTGACGCTCGAAGAATCGGGGCTGCTGGGATCACGCTGGTATGCCGAACATCCGGTCTATCCGCTGGGGCAGACCGTGGGCGGGGTCAATATGGACGCGCTTTATCCAACCGGGCCGACGCATGACTATTCAATGACCGGCGGCGACAAGAGCGACCTTACCGCGCTGTTCCGCAAAACGCTCAACGCGCAAGGCCTCGTCGAAGCGCCCGAGGACAGCCCCGAGAAGGGCCACTATTACCGCTCCGACCATTTCTCGATGGCCAAATTGGGCGTGCCGATGTTCGACGTCGGACGCGGGATCGATATGGTGAATGGCGGCGTGGCTGCTGGGCAAGCGGCGAAGGATGATTACACCAACAACCGCTATCACCAGCCGAGCGACGAATATTCGCCTAAATGGGACTGGTCAGGGATCACGCAGGACGTTCAATTGTTTTATGCCCTTGGGCGCTCACTGGCGGACAGCAAGGCATGGCCGAACTGGAACGCGAACGATGAATTCCGCGCCGTTCGGGACAAGAGCCGGGCGGGGAAGTAATCGATGCCCGAACCCATACCAGAGCCCCTGCTGTGGATGCCCCCTGAATGGCATCCACAAGACTGGCTGTGGATCGGCTTTCCGCACGATGCGGAGGAGTGGCCGGAGTTCCTCCCCCGCGCGCAGGAGCAGATTGCCGGGTTTGCCAATGCCGTGGCGGAGAGCGGGCAGGACGTGCGGCTAATCCTTCGTGATGAGGGCAATGAGGCGCGGGCGCGGGCTTTGGTGAGTGGCAGCGTAAAGCTTGAGCGTCGGTTTTATGGGGATATTTGGCTCCGCGATACCGGGCCGCTGGTAGTGAGCGGGCCGGGCGGCGCGCGGGTGGCGCGGCGGTTTGGTTTCAATGGCTGGGGCGGCAAATACGTTATGGCCGGGGACGAGACTATCGGCGCGGAACTGGCAGCGAGTGCGGGGTTGGTGACCACAACAGCGGACTGGGTGCTGGAAGGCGGGGCGCTTGATTGTGACGGCACTGGACTGGTCGTCACCACGGAGCAGTGCTTGCTTAATCCCAACCGGAACCCGCATTTGTCGCGAGCGGAAATTGAAGCGCGACTGCATCGCGATCTCGGCTTTGACCGGGTGTTGTGGCTGGGCAATGGCTTGATAAACGATCACACCGATGGCCACGTTGATAACCTCGCCCGCATGGTCGCGCCCGGCGTTATTGCCGTGCCGCGCGCCAGTGGCAGCGATGATCCCAACGCGGCGATCTATGCCGATGCCAAGGCCCGCGCGGAGAATTTTGGGCTGGCAGTACATGAGGTTCCCTCGCCGGGCCGGGTCGAGACATCTGGCCGCATCGAACCCGCCAGCTACATGAATTTTTGCGTGACATCGAAGCTGGTCGCGGTGCCCACATATGCCAGCCCGCACGATGCCGATGGCGTCGCGGCGATTGCCGCGCTGTTCCCTGATCGCGATGTGGTGGGCATAGGCGCCGACGCGGTGCTCGCGGGCGGTGGCAGTTTCCATTGCGCCAGCCAGCAGATGCCGTCATCCCCGGCTTGACCGGGGACGACGGAGCTTTAACGAATCGCTAACCTGCCTTGGCGCATTACTGCGCCCATGGCTCGAATCATCGCCCTCACCATGACCGCACCGCAGCGCCTGCCGCTGCTCGACATGCCGCGCGCAATGATCGTTATCGGCTGCGCACTGTCGCTGATCCTCGCGGGCAAACCGCTGCCTTATTGAGCGTGTAACAGCTTGAACAGCGCGCCGAGAGCCGCTGCGCCAAGCACCCCGCCAGCAATCAGCCGCCACGCCCTTGGATCGATCCTCCCAAAGGCTTTCGACCCCAGCCAGTTGCCCGCCACCACCAGCGGATAAAGCGCCAGCGCGATCCACAATTCGTGCCAGTTGGCCGCGCCCATGATCACCGCGATCACCACGCCCGCGCCTTGCGTGACCAAAAAGATGGACATCATCGATGCCCTCGCGGTGGCAGGATCGAGGCCGCGGCGCAGGTAAAACGGCACCACTGGCGGCCCCGGCATTCCAGCGAACCCGGTAAGTAGCCCTGAAGCCACCCCGGTCGCCAGCGTCTCGGCCCTGCCCGGCACATGGTGCGGCTTTGGCGGCAAGATCACGGCGATGAAGGCCAGCACGGCAATCAAGGCGATCAGCAACCGCGCGATTGGCATAGTCACCGCGCCAAGCGCCAGCACCCCCAGCGGGATCATCAGCAGCGCGGTTCCGGCGATAATCCACGCCGAACGTTCGGTGTGGCTGATCTGTTTGCGCACGTGCATAAAACTGATGAGGAACCCCAGCCAGTTACCAACCACAACCGCTTCGCCAGGCGGAATTGCTAACCCCAAAACCGGCACCAGCAAGATCGCCAGTCCAAATCCCGCGAGGCCGCGCACGAACCCGGCGATCAGCGTGGCGCTCAACCCCAGCGCAATTGCACCCCAGGTGAATCCGGCGATCAAGCGGTGCGCAGATCGGGCGGCGTCGCTTCGGCTTTCAGCATGGCAATCGCCTCCGCCAGCGGCATAACCTTTTGGTGTTCGGCCCCCATGGTGCGAATCGCAACGGTGCCTTCTTCGGCTTCACGTTTGCCGACGACGAACAGGTGCGGGACTTTTTGCAATGAATGCTCGCGCACTTTGTAATTAATTTTCTCGTTGCGCAGATCGCTTTCAACCCGGATGCCAGTGGCTTGCAATGCCGTTGCAACTTCGCGGGCATAGTCATCCACGTCAGACACAATCGGTGCCACCACCGCCTGCACTGGCGCGAGCCAGACGGGCAGTTTGCCAGCGAAATGCTCGATCAGAATGCCGATAAACCGTTCGTACGATCCGAAAATCGCGCGGTGGAGCATGACCGGGCGGTGCTTGTCACCATCCTCCCCGATATAGCTGGCATCGAGTCGGTCGGGCAGCACCCGATCTGACTGGATCGTGCCGACCTGCCATGTCCGGCCAATCGCGTCGGTCAGGTGCCATTCGAGTTTCGGTGCATAGAACGCGCCTTCTCCGGGAAGTTCTTCCCAGCCGAATTCAGGCGTGTTGAGCCCGGCGGCGGCCACCGCTGCGCGCAGTTCAGCCTCGGCTTTGTCCCACATTTCTTCGGTGCCGAAGCGGTTTTCCGGGCGCAGCGCCAGCTTGATCGCATAGGTGAAGCCGAATTCTTTATAGACGCGGTCGGCCAGCGCGCAGAATGCCTGAACCTCGGCAACGATCTGGTCCTCGCGGCAGAAAATATGCGCATCGTCCTGGGTAAACTGCCGCACCCGCATCAAGCCGTGCAGCGCGCCGTGCGGTTCGTTGCGGTGGCAGCAGCCGTTCTCGTAAATGCGCAATGGCAGATCGCGGTAGCTCTTGATGCCTTGGCGGAAGATCAGCACATGCGCCGGGCAGTTCATCGGCTTGAGCGCCATCCAATCGGCATCACCCGTAATCACCGGACCTTCATCGTCGGTGTTCGGCACTTCGTCAGGGATGACGAACATGTTTTCGCGGTACTTGCCCCAATGGCCAGACTGCTCCCACTGGCGCGCGTCCATCACTTGCGGGGTCTTGACCTCCTTGTAGCCCGCACCATCAATCGCGCGGCGCATATAGGCCTCAAGCTCGCGCCAGATCATGTAACCTTTGGGGTGCCAAAAGACGCTGCCGTGGGCTTCGGACTGAAGATGGAACAGGTCCATTTCCTGACCCAGCTTGCGGTGATCGCGCTTGGCGGCTTCTTCAAGCCGCGTCATATGGGCATCGAGCTGCTTTTTATTGAGCCAGCCGGTGCCATAGATGCGGCTGAGCATCGCGTTGTTCTGATCGCCGCGCCAGTAAGCGCCCGAAACCCGCGTCAGCTTGAACGCCGCCGGATCAAGTTTGCCGGTTGAAGGCAGATGCGGCCCCCGGCACATGTCATACCAAGTGCCCGCCGCGCCGATAGGCCCCGCATGATAGACCGAAAGCTCCTCGCCCTCGGGCAATTCGGCGGCCCATTCGGCCTTGAAGCTCTCACCGCTCGCGCACCACTGGTCGATCAGCACATCGCGCGCGATAACCTCGCGGATTAGCGGCTTATCTGCGGCAATAATGCGGCGCATTTCCGCCTCGATTG
>JAYVNC010000238.1:0-3846 GCA_043758655.1 Novosphingobium sp. | reverse complement strand
TTTTCCGCTGAAGCTGATGGCTATGTGATGATGTTGATGCAAGGGATCGGTCGGCATCTTATGCTCGAACCCTTCGTTACACGGTGCATTCTGGTTCCTTCCGTGCTGGAGGGTGCCACCTCCCCACTCGCAGCTAAGCTTAATCGCGGCATTGCCGAAGGAAGCGCCCTTGCTGCATTAGCGCTGGGCGAAGCAGGATCACGGTTCGACCTGTTCCGGGGCGATTGCAGAGCTGAACCGCTTGCTAATGGGTATCGGCTGACGGGAAGCAAATCGCACGTCGAGGATGGCGCCGATGCGGAATGGTTTATCGTTCCCGCACGAACCAGCGGCGCTGCGGATGATGAGCAGGGCATCTCACTTTTTGCGGTACACCGCGATGCGCCCGGACTGACTGTCACGCCCTATCGCAGCATTGACAGCCACCGCCATGCCCGGCTGCGGCTCGAAGGCGTTGTGGTGGATACTGCCGCGCTGGTCGGGCAGGAAGGCGAGGGCCTCCCCGTGCTTGAACTGGCGGTCGATCGCGCCATCGTCGCGCACCTTGCCGAAGCACTCGGATCGATGGACGCGGTTAGCGCCCTGACCCTGGAATATATCAAGACCCGGCAGCAGTTCGGCCAACCGATTGGCGCATTCCAGACATTGCAGCACCGCATGGTTGACATCGACACCGCCTGCGAGGAAGCCCGTTCGATGGTCTATTATGCTATTGCCCATCTGCGGGCTGACCGCTCATCGCGGCGCAAAGCTATTTCAGCCGCCAAAGCCAGAGTTAGTGACTGCGGGCTGTTCGTCGCCCGGCAGTGCATTCAGCTGCATGGCGGGCTTGGTGTAAGCGCAGAGCTGATCGTCAGCCATCACCTTAAACGCCAGATGATGCTCGATCTCGCTTATGGCAACGCCGCCTATCACCGCGCGCGATTTGCCGAATTGATTGATCTGGCGGCATGACATCGTTTGACTGGTCTGACCCATTCCTTCTGCGCGAACAGCTTGATGAAGATGAGCGCGCGATCAGCGATATGGCCCGGGCCTTTGCCGAAGACCGGCTGACTCCGCGTATTGTCAAAGCCTTTGCCGATGAAGTCTGCGATCCCGAAGTGTTTCGCGAAATGGGAGCAGTCGGCTTGCTCGGCGCAACCATCCCGGAAGCCTATGGCGGGGCTGGGGCAAACTATGTTTCTTATGGTCTGATCGCACGCGAAATTGAGCGGGTCGATAGCGGCTATCGCTCGATTCTGAGCGTGCAGTCCAGCCTGGTGATGTATCCCATCCATACCTTTGGATCAGAAGAGCAAAAGCAGCGCTATTTGCCCAAGCTGGCAAGCGGTGAATTTATCGGCTGCTTCGGGCTGACTGAACCCGATGCGGGCTCAGACCCCGAAGGTATGACCACGCGCGCAGTCAAAACTGCCTCTGGTTACCGCATTACCGGAACCAAAACGTGGATTAGCAATGCGCCGATTGCTGATGTCTTTGTCATCTGGGCCAAAAGCGATGCCCATGACGGCGCGATTCGCGGCTTTGTTCTGGACAAGGGCATGGCAGGACTTTCGACCGCCAAGATCGAGGGCAAATTGTCGTTGCGCGCCTCGGTCACTGGCATGGTGATTATGGACGAGGTCGAGGCTGGCGAAGAGGCTTTGTTGCCAGGAGTCGAAGGCCTCAAAGGTCCATTCTCCTGCCTGAACCGGGCACGATACGGGATTTCATGGGGGGCAATGGGTGCCGCCGAATTCTGCTTTGATGCGGCGCGCCAATATGGACTGGATCGGCAACAATTTGGTCGGCCGCTTGCCGCAAATCAGCTGTTCCAATTGAAGCTGGCAAATATGCAGACCGAAATTGCCTTGGGTCTGCAGGGGAGCCTGCGTGCCGGACGGATGATGGATGCAGGCACTCTGGCGCCGCCAGCAATTTCAATCATCAAGCGCAACAACGTTGGCAAGGCGCTTGATGTGGCGCGCATGGCGCGCGATATGCACGGCGGCAACGGCATCGCCGGTGAATACCACGTGATGCGCCATCTGATGAACCTTGAAACGGTGAACACCTATGAGGGGACTCACGATGTTCACGCCCTCATCCTTGGCCGCGCGATAACCGGGATCGCGGCATTCTGATCCACCGATTACCTGATCGCCAATAGGGAGAGCTTATGCGCGTTGCTGTAATGCGCCAAGATCCGCGCTTTGAGCAGCTTGTACTTAACACGCTGGCGGCGGAAGGCGTCCCAGCTTGCCTGTTCAATAACCGCGCGGAATTGCTCGCGCAGGAAGATGCGGTTCTGGCGGAGATTGAGGTGCTGTTCGCACCGGGGACGATGATGGTTGATGAAAGTTTGATGGCGCGGATGCCGGAACTGCACGGGGTGGTGACTCCCTACATTGGCATTGACGGGTTTGACCGCGCTGCAGCGACAACTCGCGGCATTTTGATTGGCAACGGACATATCCCTGAAAGCGTTGAAAGCATGGCCGAAGCCACCGTGCTGATGCTGCTGGCGGCGGCCTATCAACTGCCTGCAGCTATGTCTGCGATGGCGGACGGTAGCTGGCCGCAGCGGCAAGCGCTAGGTCGAGGACGACTGATACGGGCGATGACAATCGGCATCGTCGGTTTTGGCCGTATCGCGCAAGAGGTGGCAGCACGTCTGGTACCGTTCGGCTGCAAGATTGTCATTTATGCACCAAGGGTCAGCGCGCCCCTGCCGCAGGGTGCGACTCTGGTGACCCTGACAGACCTTTTAGCGAGCAGCGACGCCGTACTGTTGCTAGCATCGCTTGGCACCGAAAGCCGATACATTATTAATGAAGTGATGATTGATCGGATCAAGCCGGGTGCGATCATTGTGAACACCGCGCGAGGGCAGTTGATTGACGAAAATGCGCTGGTGGCAGCAGCGCGCAAAGGGCGTCTTGGCTGGCTTGCTCTTGATGTGTTCGAGCAAGAACCGTTGCCAGAAACTGCGGCAATCCGCACCTTGCCCCAAACGATTTTGACGCCTCATGCGATTGGCCATACCGTGGATACCATTATCCCCCTGCCGCTGCACGCACTCGACAGCATCCGGGCGCTGCTCGGCGGTGCTCCGCCAGCCTCGCTGGTCAATCGCGAGGCGTTGCCGATCTGGAACGAACGTATAGCGACGATTTAATGTAAGTCTAATACTTCGATGGGGCGGAACACATGCAGGATATTCAAACCTTTATCGACGAAGCCCAGATCCGCAATGTGCACCTGCGCTATTGCCGAGGGGTTGACCGGATGGATTGGGATCTGGTCCGGTCGTGTTATCATCCCGATGCGACAGACGAGCACGGAAGCTACAACGGCGGTATCGATGGTTTTATCGACTGGGTTTCGGTCGGCATGACCAAGTTTGAATCGACGATGCATTTCACCGGGAACCAGCTCGTCGAAGTGGCCGGTGACCAAGCATGGGCAGCGCACTACGCAATCGTCATTCATCGCCGCGCTGCATCCGGCGGCCAGCCCGCCGCCGACCTGATCGTCAATGTGCGCTATGTCGATAAATTGGAACGCCGCGACGGCGAATGGCGGATTGCCAAACGCGTGGTCATCGCCGATTCTGAGAAGATCGAAACAATCGAAGGTAGCTGGCTCAATCTCGCCTTGCTGCAACCCAGCCGCCGCGACAAACGCGATTATTCTTACACCGGCTGAACGCGCAGAGTGACCGCCCGTGCCGTGCGGATTGGCACATATTTGCATTCCCAGAATTGCGGTTGTGATGCTGCAGTTCGATCTGCGGATAAGCTGGTCCGTGCAAGGGTCGTCATGCCATAGTCCTGCCACTCCGATTGCCTGAATGGAAAACAA
>JAYVNC010000237.1:0-3857 GCA_043758655.1 Novosphingobium sp. | reverse complement strand
TGACAGCGGCGGCCTATTCGCGTGGGATGGCAGACGGATAGGCTTTTGATGGCGGTGTTTTAATGCCCAAAATGCGCAAGAAATCCGACCTGCCAGACAAAATCTGCGCCACTTGCCGCCTGCCATTTAGCTGGCGCAAAAAGTGGGAACGCGATTGGGAAAATGTGCGGTTCTGCTCTGATCGCTGCCGATCAGGAAAGCGCAGCGAGAAACCGGGCTGAATCAGCGGCAACTTCCGCCTTCTTCGCATCGCTGAACTTGTCCCATGTTCGCACCACCGGCCCGATGCGCGGGTTGCTTCTCAAGCGATCAAGATGGCGGGCGATAAAATCCCAATAGAGATAATTGAACGGACAGGCCGTTGCGCCCGCCTTGGCTTTGACATCGTAGGCACAGCCAGCGCAATAGTCGCTCATTCGGTCAATATAGGCACCGCTGGCCGCATAGGGTTTCGAGGCGAGCAGCCCGCCGTCGGCAAACTGGCTCATGCCTATGGTATTGGGTGCCTCAACCCATTCATAGGCATCTGCATAGACCGCCAAGTACCATTCGTGCAGTTGATGCGGATCGATGCCAGCCAGCAACGCGAAATTGCCGGTCACCATCAGCCGCTGGATATGGTGCGCATAGGCCTCGTCGCGGGTCTGCTCAATGCAGGCGCGCATACACGCCATATCGGTTTCGCCTGACCAATAGAATTCGGGCAGTGAGCGGGCGGCCCCCAGCGCGTTACGGCGTACATAGTCCGGCCCTTCGCGCCAATAGATGCCGCGAACAAATTCGCGCCAGCCGATAATTTGACGAATGAATCCTTCGGCAGCGTTTAGAGGCACGCGGCCAGTGCGATACTCAGCTTGGGCCGCCCGACACATTTCAAGCGGATCGAGCAGTCCGCAATTAAGATAGAGCGAGACGACCGCATGGTAGAGGAATTTCTCCCCCGATAGCATCGCGTCCTGATAGTCGCCAAAGCTGGAAAGTGCCGTGCGGAGGAAATGCGCAAACGCCGCCTCGGCATCGGCGCGGGTGGCGGCAAACCAGAACGGGGCGAGCGTACCGAAATGATCGGCGAACTGCTCCTCAACCAAATTCAACACTTCGCAGGTTACAGCATCGGGTTCAAACCGCAGCGGCTGCGGCATCAAGATATCATGTTTCGCGGGCTTGCGATTATCATGATCAAAATTCCACTGCCCGCCCTCAGGCTGATCACCAGCCATCAACAGACCGGTCTTGCGCCGCATCTGGCGATAAAAGTATTCCATGCGCAGCGCCTTGCGCCCACCGGCCCAGTGTTCGAAATCGTCATGGCTGGCGATAAACCGGTTATCGGGTAGCACTTGCACACTGGGCCAGTCGCGTATCAGATTGGCCAGCCGCCATTCGCCGGGCTCGGTCACTACCGCCCGCTCGCAGCTATGCCGCAACTGCGCCCGCGCAACTTCACTGCCCAATGCACCACTGTTATCGGGATCATCCAACCGAACGTAATCGACGGTCCAGCCCAGTCCGCGCAGTTCCTCAGCAAAATGGCGCATCGCCGAAAAAACAAAAGCGATCTTCTTTTTGTGATGCCGCACATAGCTGGCCTCTGCCGCAACCTCGGCCATCAGGACGATTGTATGCGCAGGGTCACAAGCTTGCAGCGCGGCGATCTTCGGGGAAAGCTGATCGCCCAGAATTAGCGCAAGCGTTTTCACAGCTGGGATTCCAAAAAAACGGCCAAAGAATCGGTGCAACTGCGGAATAGGCGCAAAATTGCACGGTCCGCACCGAGCGCAAACAACTTCTACTACCGCTTCCCGACTGGCAAATCACCCTGCCCTAAGGTGCGTGTTGAAGGTATGGCACCTACCGACCACGGCATAGCGATGAATCAAAGAAGACAATTGTCGCCTTGGGCTGTGCGGTTTGGCTATGCCGGACTGGTCCCGCAACTTGTCTTTCTGCTCATGGCGGCAAATGGCGATGCAACAAAGTGGATCGCGCAGGCGGGCAGCTTTGCCTACGCCGCGCTGATCTTCAGCTTTCTCGGCGGCCTTTGGTGGGCAGAGACGCTCGCTTCGCCCAACCCCAAACCATGGCAATTTGGCATCGCGGTTGCGCCAAGCTTGATCGGCCTAACCTGCTTCATGCCATGGGTTTGGGGGTGGTCATGGCCCGAACCCTATTTAGCACTCATTGGCCTGCTTCTCGCTCTCTCACCGCTTGTCGACCAAACAATGAGCGGATCATACTCTCAGACTTCTGGGTGGAAAGTTTTGCGAATGCGCCTGTCGGTCGGGCTCGGCCTGACAACGATGATAATCTCGCTGATATAAACATGCCCTGTCATAGGATCGCCCCAAGGACGGAACCATACGGCCGTCTGGCCGTTTAGGGGGTATAAACGAAATCCATGATGGGAAAATACCATGCGCAAGCTGCTAATTTTAGCCGGAGCCGCCGCGATTCTTTCGCTTCCGGTTGCTGCGGTTGCCAAGGACCACGGCAATGGTGAGCACGGAAACGGTAAAGCCAAGTTTGAACATCAAGATAGGAATGACCATGACTGGGATGATCGCAGCGAGGGCAATCGGCGCGGTTGCCCTCCGGGCCTAGCCAAAAAGCACAACGGCTGCCTCCCCCCGGGGCAGGCTCGGCGTATTGGACAGCGGTCACCTTGGAACAATGATCGCTATGTCGATTACCGCAGCCTCCCGTCCTATTACCGCGAACGGTATCCCTATAGTGCGGGGCAGCGTTATTACTACGAGGGTAATCGCGTTTATACGGTCGACCCAACTACCCAGCTAATCCGCAATATCGTCAATATCTTGCGCTAAGCTAACAAATCATCGCGGCCCGGTTCCAAGCCAATAAAAGCTGAGCCGGGCCCAGATTGACTACATAAATCTGGGCTTTTGCATGCCGATTATTAGGCCCAATGTCTGGATGGTTGGTGGTCTGGCGGATGCGCAAAAGCAGACAAACTTTTCCGCATATAGTTTGGGCAGTTACTGTTACGTGCAGATATTAAAATCTTAAGCTCAGTGCATCGCGTGTAATCTAGCGAATGACTCCACTGGGGTGGGTGTGCCGCAACTCTCTTCTGCATTTTGACTGGCCCCCTCCTCAATTGCCAAAGCCACGTCTTTGAGAACCGGCACGAATTTTTCAACAACATCAGCATTACTCATTACACGTGCCATGAACGGCATGAGCAGTGCCGCCCTTACGCGGCCTCCCAGCATCACAGGAACGGCGACGCTACGCTCACGTCCTTCGTCAGCGCCAAACGAGTATCCGCTGCTACGCGTTTGAGTGAGGAAGTAATCCATCCTCTTGGGATCGTGAACGATCGCCTGCTGAGGATTATCGGAGCGGCGTAGCATTTCGAACATAATTGACTGCTGGGGCTCCTCTAGAAAGGCGAGAAACGCGTGACCACTACTGACTAGACCCATCGCGCCGGTGGACCCAACATGCCGCCGATTGAGCCCGAGCGCAGTTTCAGAATCGGTGGTCACGCGTATAATCATATACTCGCCCATCGGCTGCGCCAAACATAGCGGCCAACCAATGCGGCGCGTCAATTCGCGCATGAGCGGTACTGCTGCTGCATTCAGCTTGTTATCCTCAGCATAACCGTCGGACAAAATGTGCACTAAGGCGGTGAGGAAGAATGTTTTGGTTTCCAGATCGCGCTCGACGTATCCATCGGCGAGCAGCGTTCCCAGCACGCGTTCTGCCGAGGTACGCGGCATATTCAATTCCCGGTGACGTGACCCCCTGATTTTCATCCAAGGTTGATTAGAGTCCGGACCTGACGAAGGGACGGAACGATGAAGCGATCACGGTTTACAGAAGAGCAGATT
>JAYVNC010000236.1:0-3869 GCA_043758655.1 Novosphingobium sp. | reverse complement strand
ATCGATGGGTCTCGAACCCACGACCTCCGGTACCACAAACCGGCGCTCTAACCAACTGAGCTACGATCGCCATAGCCGCTTGATAGCGGCATCCCGTGCGGGAGCGGCCATTTGCACAGCCGGGCCGCGTTGGGAAGCGGAATCTGCGCTTCGCCGGTTCCCAAGGCAACAAAGCCGCGATATTCGGACAGTATGACCGACCGCAATACCGCCCTTGGCGATTCCCCTGCTTCCCGGATCGCCGCCTTTCCGGGGATGCTGCGCGTGCCATCGGCAAAACTCGAATTGTTCATCTGCCGCAATTTCCTCGACCCCGCATCGTGCGCTTCACTGATCGACATGATCGACGCCAACAGCCGTCCGTCAACGATTGCCGACACCAATGGCGATTACGGCTTTCGCACCAGCGAAAGCTGCGACCTAGATGGAAGCGTTCGCCCTGTTGCCCAACTCGCCGCGCGGCTTGCGCAGTTGAGCGGAATTGATCCTGCCAACGCCGAACCCATGCAGGGACAGCGCTATGCGCCGGGGCAAGAGTTCAAAGCCCACACTGATTATTTCGAGCCAAACGGCGCGGATTACGCCACCTATTGCACGGTCTCCGGACAGCGCACCTGGACCATCATGCTCTATCTCATCGCGGTCGAGGCGGGCGGCGCAACGCGGTTCAAAAACATCGATAAGCTCGTCCAACCCGAACCGGGAAAGCTGCTCGCATGGAACAATCGCTTGTCCGACGGCGGCGTTAATCCCGCAACCCTCCATCACGGCATGAAGGTGCGAAAGGGTACGAAATACATCATTACCCAGTGGTTCCGTGAACGTCCTTGGGGTTAACTTCTAATCAACCCCGCACATTTTTTTCGCACATGCAGCACGATGGCTTGGCAAGCGGCAATCAATGCGGCATCAACTGAAATTCAGGGAGCCGTGATGCCGTCAGGAACTGCCGCAACATTTGATGAAATGTTTGACGCCTCTGGCGGCGTGCGGCCTGCTTACGAGGGCTTTTGCAGTTGGTTTAACGAGCAAGACCCAGCGTGGCTGAAACGCCAAAATGTTGAAGCGGAGCGGTTCTTCCGCAAAACCGGCATTACCTTCAACGTCTATGGCGATAACGCGGGAGAAGAACGGCTAATACCATTCGACATGATCCCACGGATCATTACCGCCTCAGAATGGCGCAAGCTGACGCGCGGCATTGAACAGCGGGTGCGCGCGCTCAATGCGTTTCTTCATGATCTGTATCACCGGCAGGAAATTGTCCGATCTGGCCGATTGCCGCGCCGCCTGCTTGAGAACAACGCTGCATTCCTGCCGCAGATGGTTGGTTTCACCCCGCCGGGGGGTATTTATACTCATATCGTCGGCATTGATCTGGTGCGCACCGGGCCGGAAGAATTCATGGTGCTTGAAGACAACGCCCGTACGCCCAGCGGGGTTTCCTATATGCTGGAAAACCGCGAAACGATGATGGCGATGTTCCCTGAGCTGTTCACCCGGGTGCCGGTGCGAACGGTGCAGGACTATCCCCGCCGTCTTGCGCGTAGCCTTGATGCTTGCGCCCCGCCGTTTGCCACTGACCGTCCGGTAACCGCGGTGCTCACTCCCGGCATCCACAATTCGGCCTATTTCGAACACGCCTTCCTCGCCGATCAGATGGGGGCGGAACTGGTTGAAGGCAGCGACCTGCGCGTGGTCGATGGCCGTATCGCCATGCGCACCACTTGCGGTTATCAGCCGATTGATGTGCTTTATCGCCGGGTGGATGACGATTTCCTCGATCCGCTCTCGTTCAACCCCACCAGCGTTCTGGGGGTCGCCGGGATCATGGATGTTTATCGTGCAGGTAAGATCACCATCGCCAACGCCCCCGGAACCGGCATCGCTGACGACAAAGCGATATACAGCTTCATGCCCGAAATCGTTGAATTCTACACCGGCGAGAAGCCCATTTTGCAAAACGTCCCGACTTGGCGCTGCGCCGAACCCGATTCACTGAAGTACGTGCTCGATAATCTGAAGGATCTGGTGGTCAAGGAAGTCCACGGATCGGGCGGCTACGGCATGCTGATTGGACCGACATCTTCGAAAAAGGAGATTGAGGCATTTTCCAGAAAGTTGCGGGCGCGGCCAAGCAATTATATCGCTCAGCCAACGCTGGCGCTTTCAACCACGCCGATTTTTACCAAGGCCGGCCTCGCCCCGCGCCACGTCGATCTGCGGCCCTTCGTGCTGGTTTCGCCGGGTGGCATCGACATTACGCCGGGCGGGCTGACTCGCGTGGCGCTCAAAAAAGGATCGCTGGTGGTCAATTCGTCTCAAGGCGGCGGCACCAAAGATTCGTGGGTGCTCGAAGACTGATGGCCGGGGCTAAATCATGCTAGGCCGCACAGCCAACGGTGTGTTCTGGATGTTCCGCTATCTTGAGCGGGCGGAGAACACCGCGCGACTGCTTGATGCCGGGTTTCGCCTCGCGCTCACCCACGGCCAGTCCAAGGCCAATGTCGAGTGGAAATCAGTGCTCGAAACGATTGGCCAGAAGCACGAATACGCTTCGCGGCGCGGCGACTATGCTGGGCCAGCGGTGACCAACTGGGTGCTGCGCGACAAGGATAACGCGGGTTCGGTGCTGGCGATGATCGAGAATGCCCGCAGCTCCGCCCGGTCGGTGCGCACTGCGCTGACCCGTGAAGTGTGGGAAGCAACTAACGAGAGCTGGATGGTTTTGCGCGATATGCTGGCGAGGCCGGTAAAGCCCACCAATCTGGGCGCGGTGCTTTCCACCATCAGGCGCCACGCCACGCTGGTGCGCGGGGCGATGGACGGGACAATGCTGCGCAACGAAATTTTCAATTTCGCCCGCATTGGCACGTTTATTGAACGGGCAGACAACACCGCACGAATTCTTGACGTCAAATACTACGTGCTGCTCCCCGCCGTCAGTCTGGTCGGCTCCAGCTTCGATAATGCGCAGTGGGAAATGGTGCTGCGATCAGTTTCAGGCGAGCGCGCCTATCGCTGGTTGTTCGGCGGCAACATGGATGCGCGCGGGATTGCCAGCTTCCTTATCCTCGACAACCGGTTCCCGCGCAGCCTCGCCTCATGCTATTCAAAAGTAAGCAGCAATATGCTCAGTCTGGCCGGCGAGTACGCCACAGAATCGCCCGCGCACGAAGTTTTGCGCGCCACCAGCGCCAGGCTGCTTAATCGCAACATTGATCAGATCATCGAAAAAGGTCTGCACCAGTTCATCGGCAATTTCCTCAAGGATAATCGCGAAATGGCCGGAGCTATCGCCCAAGCCTATCGGTTCACCGATTGATGCGGATCTCGGTCAAACACACCACGCATTATACGTTTAGCAAGGCGGTCGCGCACGGGCTCCAGCGGCTGCGCATGCACCCCAAGGAAACGCAGGGGCAGCACGTTATCAGCTGGCAGACTGAGCTTGAGGGCCTGACTCGAGAAGCGTCCTATGAGGACCAGCATCACAACCAGACCATGCTGGTTTCGGTTCAGGCGGGGGCAACCGCAGTCAGCATCAAGTGCTTTGGGGTGGTTGAAACGTCTGAAAATGCTGGAATAATCGGCCAGCACTCGGGCTACATGCCGTTATGGGCCTTCGTCAACCAGACCGCGCTCACCCGGCCGGGCCCCGCCATGCGCGCGATTATCGCCGGAATCGATGCGGACCGCGAAAACAAGCTGGCATCGCTACACGGCCTGTCGCGCTCGGTGCTGGCGGCGATGACCTACGAAATCGGTGCGACCGATGTGCGCACCAATGGCGAGGAAGCGGCTGCGGCGGGCCACGGCGTCTGTCAGGATCACGCGCACGTATTCATCGGCTGCGCTCGGTCAATGGG
>JAYVNC010000235.1:0-11835 GCA_043758655.1 Novosphingobium sp. | reverse complement strand
GTTCGCGCTTCTGCTCGGCCTCGCCTATCCCATGGCGATCACAGGAATCGGCCAGATCGTGTTCCCGCATCAAGCCAATGGCAGCATAATCGAACGTGACGGAAAAGCCGTAGGCTCCGAACTGATTGGCCAGAACTTCAGCGGCGAAGCCTATTTCCATCCCCGTCCCTCCGCCGCTGGCAAAGGTTATGACGCGACCGCTTCATCGGGCTCGAACCTCGGCCCGACCAGTCAGGTTCTCGCCGACCGCGTCAAGGCTGATAGCGCGGCGCTCAACCCATCACCCGGGACCAATGTCCCGCCTGACCTGGTGACAACTTCCGCCTCGGGGCTCGACCCTCATATCAGCTCTGAGGCGGCTTATTTTCAGGTAGGGCGCGTGGCCAAGGCGCGGGGGCTTGATGAAGCGACAGTGAACAAGTTGATAGCCAGCAACACCGAAACCCCGCTGATCGGCTTCATCGGTGAGCCCCGAATAAATGTGCTGAGGCTCAACCTTGCACTCGACAGAGAGGTACCGGCGCGCGCACAACCCGCGCAGTGAACACTGCTCGCCCCGATCCCGAAGCCCTGCTGCGCGCCGCCGCGCGTGAATCGAAGGGCCGCCTTAAGGTTTTCCTTGGGGCGGCCCCCGGCGTTGGCAAGACCTACGAAATGCTCAGCGACGGCGCTTTGCAGCGCGATGCCGGGATTGATGTCGTGGTCGGCGTGGTGGAAACGCACGGGCGCAAGGACACTGCCGCCAAGGTTCAGGGCCTCGAACTGATCCAGCGCAAGGCGATAAACCATCAGGGCCAAATGCTCAGCGAGATGGACATCGATGCCATCTTGGCGCGCAAACCGGGCCTCGTTCTGGTTGATGAGCTGGCACACACCAATGCCCCCAGCAGTAGGCACGACAAACGCTATCAGGACGTTGAGGAACTGCTGGCGGCGGGGATAGACGTTTACACCACGCTTAACGTCCAGCACCTTGAGAGCCTGAACGATCTCGTCGCCTCGTTCAGCAAGGTTCGCGTGCGCGAAACTTTGCCTGACAGGGTGATCGAGAATGCCGAGCTTGAAGTCGTCGATATACCGCCTGACGAGCTGATTGAGCGGCTGCGCCAGGGCAAGGTCTATGTGCCAGCCGAGGCCACCCGCGCGCTCGGCAACTTCTTTTCGAAGTCCAACCTCTCAGCCTTGCGCGAACTGGCGCTGCGCCGCGCTGCACAGGCGGTTGATGCGCAAATGCTCGATTACATGCGCGCCAATGCAGTGGCGGGCACCTGGGCGGTCAATGACCGGCTGGTGGTGGCGGTGAGCGAGCAGCCGGGCGGACCGGAACTGGTGCGCTCTGCCAAACGCCTCGCCGATGCCCTGCGCGCGCCGTGGACGGCCGTGCATATTGAAACACCGCGGACCAGCGCCTTCACCGATGCCGAACACAGCCAACTGGCCGAAACGATCCATCTCGCCGCGCAGCTAGGCGCGCAGGTGGCGACTGTTCCGGCGGAAAGTGTGCTTGAAGGACTTAAGCGGTTTGCCGCGGAGGCGCGGGCAACGCAGATACTCGTCGGCAAATCGGTGCGTTCGCGCTGGTTTGAAATGTGGCACGGCTCAATTGTTGATCGGCTGGTGCGCGAAACGCCGGGCCTTGCGGTGCATGTTTTGCCGACCGATCATGGGCAATCGCGGCCCACCGGGAAAGCGCGCGTGGGCGCCAATCACTGGGGCAGCTTCGCGGGCTATGCTATCTCGTTGTCGCTCACCGTAATGGTCACGCTGATTGGTATGGCGATTTTTCAGCGCGGCAACATCGCCAATATTGGCTTGCTATATCTGCTCCCTGTCGTGGTCGCCGCAACGCGTTACAATTTGCGCACCGGCATTTTTACCAGCCTCGTGTCGTCGCTGGCCTACAATTTCTTCTTCATCCCGCCGGTCCACACCTTCACCATTGAAGATCCACAGAATATCATCACGGTTCTGGTCCTGCTCGGCGTCGCGATAACTAGTGCCCAGCTTGCTGCGCGGGTTCGGCAGCAGGCGTTTATGGCGCAGGGGAGCTCCGCGCAGAACAGCTCGCTGGCGGGCTTTGCGCGCCAATTGACCGGTATCAGCACAGTCGCTGAACTGGCCCAGCTGCTCTGCGCTGAAGTGGGCCGGTTGCTGGACAGCAACACTATTTTCCTGATGCCCGAAGGCGAGGAGCTGACATTGCGATCGGCAAGTCCGCCCGATTCCCGGCTCGAATTGCTCGATGAAGCCGCCGCGCGCTGGGCCTTCGACCATAACCAGCCAGCGGGGCGCGGATCGGACACGCTGACCGCATCCGAGTGGCTGTTCTATCCGGTCGGCAAGGTTGACAAGGTTCTCGGCGTGTTCGGCCTGTCACGATCAGATGTGCGGCTGGCGGTACGCTCGGATCAGTTGCCGCTGCTGCTCAGCTTGCTCGATCAAGCCGGGCTGGCGCTTGAACGTATCGCGCTCGAAAGCGAGATGGCGAACCTTGGCCGTGTGCATGAGCGTGACCGGCTGCGCCAAGCGCTGCTTTCATCGGTAAGCCACGATCTGCGCACCCCGCTGACCACCATTCTCGGCACACTCAAAGACATTCGCGCCGCTTCGCCCGAGCAGGAATTGCAGCTCGCTGCCACCCGCACCGAGGCCGAACGGCTCCACCGCTTCGTTGCAAATCTGCTCGACATGGCGCGGATTGAGGCCGGGGCGCTTCACCAAACGATTGAGCCGGTGGACCTATCCGAAGCCGTCGCCAGCGCAGTGCAGGATCTGAGCGGCGTCCTGATCAGACATGAAACGGCAATAGACATTGCCCCAGACCTGCCTTTGGTGATGATCGACCCGCACCTGTTCCACCACTGCCTGATTAATCTGATCGACAACGCCGCAAAGTATGGCGGTGCGCAAACCAAAATCGCCATCGCAGCGGTGCGTGAGGCGGGCGGTGTCTTGCTATCGGTTAAAGACGACGGCCCCGGCATCGCACAAGGCGACGAGGAGCGCATTTTCGAGACCTTCACCCGCATCGAAGGCTCGGACCGCAAGGGCGGAACCGGGCTGGGCCTCGCCATCGTCAAAGGCTTTGCTGAAGCGATGGGTTTGCGCGTATCAGCGGCCAACCGCAACGATGGCCCCGGCGCATGCTTTGCCATCCAGTTCGGCCACGATCACGTCAAGGAATGGCCCGAGCAGTGACCTTGCAAGCAACCGTGCTGATCGTTGACGATGAGCCGGCTATCCGCCGACTGCTCCACACCAGCTTGACGCGCGGTGGCTACCGGATTGTTGAAGCAGGCACAGCGAAGGAAGCTTTGACCTCTCTCAATATCGACAAGCCCGAACTGGTACTGCTTGATCTGGGCCTGCCTGATCGGGACGGACTTGAGCTTATCCCGATTATCAAGGCCGCGGGCATTTCGATTATCGTTATTTCAGCGCGCGACAGCACCGATCACAAGGTCGCTGCGCTTGATCTGGGAGCTGATGATTACGTCTCAAAGCCGTTCGACAGGGAGGAAGTTCTCGCGCGGATCCGCACCGCGCTGCGCCACCGGCTTTCGAGCGAAACGGCGACGCCTCTGGTCACCCACGGTGAAATTGAAATCGACCTTGCCGCGCGTCTGGTGCGGCGCGCCGGGGCCGAAGTGCATCTTGCGCCGAAGGAATACGGCTTCCTCGCCGAACTGGCAAAGAGCCCCGGCCGCGTGGTCACCCACGCGCAATTGCTGCGCACCGTGTGGGGGGGCAGGGCATGAACGCGATGTGGAATACCTGCGCGTTGCCGCCCGCGCCATTCGCCGCAAACTCGAAGCCGATCCCTCGCGCCCGGCGCTGGTCCGCAACGAGCCGGGGGTGGGCTACCGGCTGATGGTAATCGACTGAGCTCGGCAAAGGAAAATGGTGGACGCTGTTGGGTTCGAACCAACGACCCGCTGATTAAGAGTCAGCTGCTCTACCGACTGAGCTAAGCGTCCACATCCGACGGTTCGGAAAGGCCCCGAATCTAGGGAGAGGCTCCTATAGCGATTGCCGCGCCGGAAGGAAGGGGTTTTTTGACGCGCAGGCCGCTCCAATCAAGCCGCGATGATGGCCACTAGCGTCTGCCTCTTTTCGACCACCGCTCCACCGCCATTATCATGCCGATGCAGATCATGTTGGTCATCATCGACGATCCGCCGTGGCTGACAAACGGAAGCGGGATGCCGACCACGGGGGCCAATCCCATCACCATCGACAGGTTAATCGCCGCGTAAAAGAATATCGTTGAGGTCATTCCCGCCGCGAGCAATTGCGAGAACCTGTCAGGTGCTTTGCGCGCGGTGTTCATCCCCCAGCGCAGGATTATTCCGAACACCAGCAGCACGAACAGCCCGCCGAGCAGCCCCCATTCCTCCGCCATTGTGGCAAAAGCGAAGTCGGTGTGCGCCTCGGGCAGGTAGGCGAGGTGGCTTTGTGATCCATTGAGGAAGCCCTTGCCAAAAAAGCCGCCCGAACCAATCGCAATAGAACTTTGCAGGATGTGATATCCAGTGCCGAGCGGGTCTTTCGCTGGATCGAGGAATACGAAGACGCGCTGGCGCTGGTAATCGTGGAGTGCGAAAAAGAACGCGAGCGGAGCAGCTACAGCGGCGGCGGCAGCGCCGCTTATGAACCATCCGGTTGGCAAACCGGCAAGGAAAATCACCATTAGCGCGCCAAAACATATCGCCAGCGCCGTGCCGAGGTCGGGCTGAAGAATCACCAGTCCCGCAGGCAGAAGCAGCAGCCCAAGCGCGGGGAACAGCATCTTCCAACGTGCGGTCATCGATGGCGGCAGATCGTCATAAAACCGCGCGAACACCAGCACGATGATCGGCTTCATCAGTTCAGACGGCTGGAGCGTCATAAAGCCAAGATTGAGCCAGCGCTGACTCCCGCCGCTGACCTTTCCCATCACCTCGACCAGAATCAGCAAGAACAGCACAACCACATAAAGCGGATAGCTGATGAGCTTGACCTGATCGCGCCGCACGGTGGAAAGCACCAGAGCCATGACGAGGAACACGAAATAGCGCAGGATATGGCTCAAGGCCCAGGGCTTGAATGAACCGCCTGCCGCCGAATAGAGCACCGCGGCACCGAAGAACACCAGCGCGGTGAGCGGCACGATGATGTGCCACGGTTGTCGGGCAATCGGATCGGGGATGATGTCTCTGATCTTCACTGCGACGCTCTCGCTGGTGTGGGAGCAGCGGCAGGCGTGTCCGCCGGCGCGGGTGAAGCCCCTTGCGCAGGCTCTTCGGGCCGCACCGTGGTCACCGAGGCACCCGGATTGACAACTTGCGTTGCGACATTCTCAGCTTGGCTAATCGCCGCCGCCTTGACCTCATCTTCATTGCCCACCTGCGGAGCGGCGGTGCCAACCCGTGCAACAAAAGTCTTGTACTTGGCATCCATCCGCTCGGTCGGCGTGCCACCCCAGCCTTTTTCCATCGCGAGTAGGCTTTCCCAAGCCTTCGCCGGATCAAACAGATAGGTCATGACATCTTTGGCAATCGGTGCGGCTGCTCGCGCGCCGAATGTGCCGTGTTCAACCACCACCGACATGGCATAACGCGGCGCGTCGGTAGGCGCGTAGCAAACGAACAACGAATGATCGCGCGATTTCCAGTCACCAATAGAGCCGCGACTCACCAAGGCGCGCACCTGTGCTGTGCCGGTTTTGCCCGCCATGCGAATGCCGCCGATGTCGATCATGCTGCCCCGCGCAGTGCCCGCGCCGTTGACCACATTGAACATGCCGTCATGCGCCACCGCAAGCTGTTCGGGTGTAAACGGCAGGCGGGGGCCTTCAGGTTTGAGCTGCCCGTGGGTCAGCGAGGGGATAAGATTGCGCCCGCTAGCGATGCGCGACGTCATCACTGCGAGCTGCAACGGCGAAACCGAAACATAGCCCTGACCGATGGAGGCGTTGAGCGAATCCGCCACCGTCCACGCCTGCTTATAACGGCGCATCTTCCAAGCCGCATCGGGCACGGTGCCATAACGCTGCGCTGCGCCGGGCAGATCGAACTGTTGTCCCAGGCCAAGTAAACGCGCGACCGGGGCTATGGCATCATAGCCAACGCGGTGCGCCATCGACCAAAAATAGGTGTTGCAGCTACGCTCAATAGCCGAACGCATATCCATTGATCCGTGAACCGCATCACAGCGGAAATACCGGTTGCCTGATTGATAGCCGCCGGGGCAATTTATCCGCTCCTCTGGCGCAACCCCGGCTATCTGAAAGGCCAGACTGGCCATCGGTTTCATCGTCGATCCCGGCGGATAGAGCCCGCGCAGTGCCTTGTTAAGCAACGGGATATGGTCATCCTCGTTGAGCATCTTCCATTGCAACCGCCCGATGCCGCCAGCAAAGGCATTGGGATCAAAAGCCGGCATAGAAACCAGCGCGAGGATACCGCCCGTTTGGCAATCGATCACAGTCACCGCCGCCGATTCAAGGCCAATGCGCCGTGCGGCATAGTCTTGCAGCCCGCCGTCGATGGTCAGCTTTATCGGCTTTCCCGGCACATCTTCGCGCATCGAAAGGTCGCGTACAATCCTGCCGCTGGCGGTCACCTCGGTGCGGCGGGCACCCGGCACACCGCGCAGTTCGGTTTCGAAATGCTTTTCCAGTCCGTCCTTGCCAACTTTGTAGCCGGGTGTGACGAGCAGCGGATTGTGGTCTTTCAGGTATTCTTCGGCAGAGGCTGGCCCAACATAGCCAATTAGGTGCGCGACTGCCGGGCCGGTGGGATAGGAGCGCGAAAACCCACGTTGCGGAATAACCCCCGGCAGCTCGGGCAGGCGCACGCTGATCGCGGCATAGGTTTCAGCGTTGGTGTTTGCGGCGACCTCAACGGGTTGAAAACCCCGGCTGTCATCAATCCGGTCGCGTAAGTCTTGCATATCAACCGGGTTCATCCCCATGATCTGCCCCAGCAGCTGCACCGTCTTTTCCGGATCGACAAGCCGGTCCGGGATCAGATCAATGCGGAAATCGGTGCGGTTGGAAGCCAGCGGCTGATTGTGGCGATCAAGTATCCAGCCCCGGCGCGGCGGAATAAGGCTGAGGTTCACGCGGTTGCTTTCCGACAGCATGGTGTATTTCGAATTCTCGAACACCGCGATCCACGTCATCCGGCCTGCCAGAATAAGGCCCAACCCACCTTGCACTGCGCCGATCAGCATCGCCCGCCGGTCAAAGCTGTTGGCAAGCTGACCGCTGGTGATGTGCTTGCCCGTCTGCTGGTTAAAGCGATCGCGCAAAGCTTTGAACATCACTTAAAGGTCCGGAACCGCGCGAGGCGAACGCGGTCAAGTGCCCCGATAAGGCGGCCGACCAGCGGGAACACCAGCATGGCAAACAGCACTTGCGGCATAATGTGCGCGAGCAATACATGCCCTCCACCGGCATTGGCGAGCCCCAGCGCTGAAAGCAGATAGAGCACGATGAGCGCCGATGCCATCAACCAGTCAACGATGAAACTGCGCCACGGGAATCCCAGTTCAACGCCTTCCATTATCATCATCGTTGCTGACCACAGCAGCACCGCAGAGCCAAAAGGCTGGCCTGAATACAAATCATCGAACAGCCCTAGCGGCAAACCCACCCAGACTGGCAGCAGGCCCGGCCGCAATTGCCGCCACGAAACCAGCATCAGAAAGCCAATTGGCGGGAACAGCGGCGCAGAGGCGATTGAAAATAGCCCCGGAACCAAAGTCCCCAGCATGATGCTCAGCCACGGCAGCGCATAGGCAAGCACTACGGACTGCCCGCGGTTAATTCCTTGGGCATAGGCGCTGTGGTGAAGGTCTGGCGGGCGCGTCGCCATTAATGCTTGCCTGAAGCCGTGGATTTAACCGGGGCAGGCGGCATAGGATCTGCTGCGGGCAAACCGACCGCGACCGAAAATGGCTGATCGACCAGAACGAATTCACTGGTTGAAGGATCGCTCAGCACTTTGGCATAGGCGCCGTCACGCGTAAGTTCGGTAATCACCGCTACGCCGATTCCGGGGCGGTAGAGCCCGCCCGAGCCTGATGTCACCATAACGTCACCTGGCTTCAGCGGGTTAAGCCCAAGGTTGATAAGCCGCAGCAGCAGCCGGCCATCGCCGTTGCCTTGGGCAAAGGCATCCACCCCATCGTGGCGCGGCGCACCGGAACCATGGATTCGCCATCGGTTATCAGCATAACCCGTGCTGTCTTGGCCGAAACCTCAAGCACACGGCCGACAAGCCCGAGCGCGGATCGCACCGGCATCCCCACGGTGACCCCTGCGTTGCTGCCCACTGAGAGCGTGGCGAACCGGCGTGAACTGTCCGGCGTGGAAGAGATCAACCGTGCGGTGGCCACCGGCTGAACATCGTCTTTGGGAAGCCCCAGCAAAGCCTTCAGCCTTGCATTTTCAGTGCGAAGGTCTTCGGCTTCTGCCAAGCGAACCCGCGCGACTTCGATTTCCTTTTCCATCCGCGCATTGCGGGCGCCCGAGGTGAAAAATCCGCCTATCGCCGCAAGCGCGCCGCGTCCATCAGCGCGCCCCGCAGTGACCACCCGGCCCAGAGGCGCAGTGGCATCGGCAGCGGCCCCGCGCATGCCCGAAAACGCGTCGTGATTTTTAAGCGAAACGATCAGAAAGGTAACGCCGAGCAGCAAGCCGACGATCCCGGCTATATAGCCGTAGAAAACATTGAACTGCGCCCGTTTGGAAAAACCCGAGCGCCGATTGTTCGGCGGCGCCATGCGCCTTTCCTCCTGTTCCGGCGGCCCTGCGTGGTTCCCATGCTAACATGGGGAACCTGCCGTTGCGCGCCGGGTTGGTGTTCCTGCCTCAGGCGGTCATCAAGACGCCGCGGTAGATCGGATCTTCCATCGCACGGCCCGTGCCAAGGGCAACGCAAGACAGCGGATCTTCCGCAACGCTCACCGGCAGGCCGGTTTCCTCGCGCAGGCACTCATCAAGCCCACGGATTAACGCGCCGCCGCCAGTGAGCACGATGCCCTGATCGACAATATCGGCGGCGAGTTCGGGCGCGGTGTGCTCAAGCGCGATACGAACGCCTTCGATGATCGCGCCAATCGGTTCAGACAGCGCTTCGGCGATATTCGCTTGGGTAATGGTAATTTCTTTCGGAACGCCATTCACCAGATCGCGGCCCTTGATATGGATCGTCTCGCCAATGCCATCGGCCGGCTTGATTGCGATGCCATAGTCCTTCTTGATCCGCTCAGCCGTGGATTCACCGATCAACAGGTTGTGATGGCGGCGGACATAGGAAACGATAGCTTCATCCATCTTGTCGCCGCCGACACGCACCGAAGTGGTATAGGCAAGGCCGCGCAAGGACAGCACCGCAACTTCGGTCGTCCCGCCGCCGATATCAACCACCATCGAACCCACAGGCTCGGTCACCGGCATATCAGCACCGATTGCCGCGGCCATTGGCTCAAGGATCAGGAACACTTCGCTTGCGCCCGCGTTCGAAGCCGCATCGCGGATCGCGCGGCGTTCAACCGAAGTAGAGCCGGAAGGAACGCAGATGACGATTTCCTGACGGCGGAACACATTGCGCCCGCCGTGCACCTTGCGGATGAAATACTTGATCATCTCTTCGGCGACTTCGATGTCAGCAATCACGCCGTCGCGTAACGGGCGGATGGCTTCGATGGAGGCGGGCGTCTTGCCCATCATCATCTTGGCATCATCGCCCACGGCCTTGACCCGGCGCACGCCATTGATCGTTTCCATGGCGACGACCGAGGGTTCGTTGAGGACAATGCCGCGGTCCTGAACGTAAACCAGCGTGTTGGCCGTTCCAAGATCGATAGCCATGTTTTGCGAGCCGAATTTGAAGAATCGCGAAAAGAAGGATGCCATTGGTAAATCCGTAATAGTTACAAGTCGTTACCCGCAATACCTGCGGTTGCGGAACGCCGACTGTTGTGCAGGGACGGCGGTCCATTAGACCATGCCATAAAGAAAGGCCAAAAATTTGTGGAATTGCGCCCGGATAACCGCTCTGTCTGGCTCGAATTGATGGCATTTCATCGCTAGAGAACCACCATGCCGCAAATTCGCCGCCTACCTGATGATTTGGTCAACCGCATTGCGGCAGGGGAAGTGGTCGAGCGACCGGCAGCGGCACTGAAGGAACTTGTCGAGAACGCCATTGATGCGGGGGCTATTTCGATAGCCGTGCGGCTCAGCGAGGGCGGGCTTAACCTCATCGAGGTTACTGATGATGGCTGCGGTATGACGCCAGACGATATGGCGCTCGCGCTCGAACGCCACGCCACTTCAAAGTTGCCCGATGAGGACATTGAGCTGGTCAGGACGCTGGGGTTTCGCGGGGAGGCTTTGCCTTCCATCGCCAGCGTTGCCCGCCTGACGCTCGAAAGCCGGGTGCGCGGCGCGGACACCGGATGGAAACGCGTGATTGATCACGGCGCACTGGTTGAGGAAGGCCCCGCCGCGCTGCCTCCCGGCACGCGCATTCGGGTCGAAAACCTGTTCGGCAACGTGCCCGCGCGGCGCAAGTTCCTGCGATCGGGGAGGTCTGAATATGCCGCCTGCCTCGATGTTATCCGCCGCCTTGCCATGGCCCGGCCCGAGCTGGGGTTCACGCTCGAACATGATGGCAGGCGCGTAATTGCGGTGCAGCCGGGCGAGGGACTGGCCGAGCGAGTCGCCCGGCTTATTGCCCGCGAACTGGCTGATAACGGCGTGGCGGTCGATATCGCGCGGGGTGAAATGCGGCTGACTGGGGTGGCCGGGCTGCCCACGTTTAATCGCGGGGTGGGCGATCATCAGTACCTGTTCGTCAATGGCCGCCCGGTGAAGGACCGTCTGCTGATCGGCGCGGTGCGCGGCGCCTATTCTGATATGCTCGCGCGGGATCGCCACGCCGTGCTGGCGCTGTTCCTCGATCTTCCGCCCCAAGATGTCGATGTGAACGTCCACCCAGCAAAAACCGAAGTGCGGTTCCGCGATCCGGCTTTTGTGCGCGGGTTTATCGTCAGTGGGCTGCGGCATGCGCTCGATTCGGGTGACCGGCGGTCTGCGCAAGGCCCTGCCGCCTCCGCGATGGCGCAATGGCAGGTTGAACCGATTGCGCCGCCGCCGTCCTCGCTCAGTTCCTTGTTCGCCCGTGAATACAGTGCGCCCGGATCACGCGTAAATGAAGCCGGTCTGCCATGGCGCGGTTATGAGGAAGCGCTGCTGGCGGAACCTTCGGGGAGGGCCGAGGTTAGCGAACCAGAGAGCGCCGAAGCCATCAGCTACCCGCTCGGCGTGGCGCGCGGACAGGTGGCCGAAACATATATCATTGCTGAAGCGGCGGACGGTTTGGTGATCGTCGATCAGCACGCCGCGCACGAACGGCTGGTAATGGAACGTCTGCGTGCAGCTGGGACCGGCGAAGCACTGTCGGCCAGCCAAGTGCTCCTGCTTCCTGAAGTCGTCGAGCTTGATGAGCCCGCCTGTGACCGGCTTGAGGAACGCGGCCCGCAATTGGCCGCACTCGGCCTCGTCATCGAACGCTTCGGCCCCGGTGCCATGTTGGTGCGGGCGGTGCCAGCTCCGCTCGCCTCGGGCGATGTCCACGCGCTGATCCGCGATATCGCCGATGATCTTGCAGCGAATGGCGATGCGCTGCTGCTGGGAGAACGCCTCGATCATGTGCTGGCGACGATGGCTTGCCACGGATCGGTGCGGGCAGGGCGGGTGCTCTCGGTCGCTGAAATGAACGCGCTGCTGCGCGAAATGGAGCGCACCCCGCGATCGGGCCAGTGCAATCATGGACGGCCCAC
>JAYVNC010000234.1:0-11862 GCA_043758655.1 Novosphingobium sp. | reverse complement strand
TCCCCCGCCCGGCCACCCAGCAACGGTATATCCTATGGGCGGCCGGGCGGGGGAGCGGGCCGGTGCCGACTACTGATCTAACTTTGCTGAAGCAGACTACAGCAAATACGCGTCGCTCAGGATCGATTATGACGGCAGGGCCCAAGATCAGCCATGACCCGAGCATAATCCGCCTCTGCTAGTGCGCGGTCCTCCGGCGTGGCAGAAACGTTTACCCCGGCCGGCAGCACAGCGGGCAGGAAACAGGCGAGCCGGTACCATGTCAGCGTGTTCCAGGCGGGCGGGCGACCGGCTGATTCGGCGATTTCTGAAAAGGAAATCGACCAGTTAAGCGGCAGGCCATTGTGGCGACTGACCGTTATCGCGGCGGGCTCGTCATCCTGCGTCGTTAGAAAAATCTGGGTTTCGCCTTCGCCCGCAAGATTGCCCGGAACGTGAATCGCCTCGCGTACGCCAGTGATGTGGCGCGGCGTATCGGGGCGATAGAGCGCCACTAATATTGCTCGCAACTGACCTTCGGTTAAAGGATCAAACAACACCTGCGCATCGGGCGCGATCAGTTGGAGAGCGCCTGGCTGGCCTTCAACGTGGCTAGCAAAAAGCAGCACTTGCAGCTTTTTGAGCTTGGGAATCTTGCCCTTGGCATCGCGCCGCACGTCAGCGAGATAGTGCAATGCCTCGCCGACAGCCGCCGGACCGGTGAGCAGATTTTCGGTCACCGCTTCGACATAAACCCTTGCCCAGCCCGGCTTTACCGCACCCGCCCGCTTGGGCTCGACCTCTGCCACTTTGGTGATTCTCGCCTTGAGCACCAAGGGTGCAGCGTCAGCCAGATCAGCCAGATCAGCGTAGGTGAGCGGCGGTGGCGCTGGCGTTTGTTTGGCCGGTGATTCGGGGGTTGCGGCATGAGCGCCCGATGGTGAAAGCAGGGTCGCGGGCAGCGTCCCAAACAGGGAAACCATCAGCCATGCTGGCGCGCGGGAAGCGCAAAATAGAATCATGTCGAGACTCCACAAGCAATTGGTATTCTGCGGCAATAGCGCCATTTGCCTAGAGGTTACCACGCTTCTGGCGACTGGTTTTGGCAATCGGCAGTGTGAATCAGCAGTTAACCCGTATCAAGCACGGATTAAGGCGTTGCACGCATCCAAACTCGGCGTTAAAGCAGGGCAAAATAGGCTCTGCAAACAATCAGGGCCAATACGGTCGCATAGAACTTCGTTTCACAATGCGTCCGTTCCGGGTCAACCGGCAGGGTGGTAAATTTGGGATTGGTCCGGGCCATTGCGCAAATTTGCGTATGGTCAGGGGCGCCAACGGAGACTTGTAAAGAGTCTTGTGGCGTGTGTTTTATGGAGTGATGCGTCTGAATGGCTTACGCTGACCAACAGTTGAGCGGTAACCGTACTACCGCCTTTGTGATTGTCGCCTTGATTCACATTGTGCTCGGCTATTTGCTGATCACTGGGCTGGCCTATGAAGGCTATAAAGAGCTCGTGAAGAAGGTTACGACGATCGACGTCAAAAAAGACGAGCCCAAAAAGGACGAGCCGCCTCCGCCGCCGCCCAAGAAGATCGCGCCGCCGCCGATTGTGGCACCTCCGGTGAAGATTTCGATCAATGTCGCGCCGCCGCCAATTTCGGTGGTGCCTGCGCCGCCGCCAGCGGCACCACCGCCGATCATTATTCCTGCGCCAGCAGCGCCGCCACCGCCACGTTTTTCGGCTACACGTGCAGTTCCAAAGGGCAGTCCGGGTAACTGGGCGACGACCAATGATTATCCTTCGCAGGCTCTGCGTGAGGAACGTCAGGGCACTACGCGCTTCCGCGTTCAGGTTGGTCCCGATGGCCGGGTTACTGATTGCGAAGTAACCGGATCGAGCGGCAGCCCCGATCTGGATGCCACGGCCTGCGCCAAGATTAAAGCGCGTGCTCGGTTTGCTCCGGCAAAGGATGGGGAAGGAAATCCGACATCGGATTCCTATTCCAACGCAATACGCTGGGTGATCCCTAAGGAATGATTTTTTCACGATCCGGTCAGGTGGCCGGGTTCGTTACTACCCTTTGACTGTATCTTGAGAGGACTATCGCATGCTTTTTGAACTTCTCGCCGCAGGTGTAAACGCGGCTCCGCAGAACAAGTTCGGTTTCAAGGAAATGATGTTTCCGGGCGGAAACCCGAATTACATCGCGCTTTCGACCGCCGTCATCTTGGCGATCATGTCGTTTGGTTCGTTCTTCCTGCTGTTCACCAAGTGGAACGATCAACGCAAGATTTTCGCCCAGGGCGGCGCGGCTATTAACAATTTCTGGCGCGCACCCTCGCTGCGCGAAGGCGCTTCCAAGCTCGAAAAGAACAGCGCCTATCGCCAGATCGTTGAAGATGGCCTGGCCGCTGAAGAGCAGCACGGCAAGATGAGCGATGCGATGGAATCGCATGATTGGCTGCACGGCTCGCTCGCGCGCTCGGAAGCATCGATCAACTCGTTCCTGAACAAAGGGCTGTCGTTCCTCGCTACCGTGGGTTCAACCGCACCATTCATCGGGCTGTTCGGTACCGTTATCGGTATTTACCGCGCGCTGATCGCTATCGGCATTGCCGGTTCTGCCTCGATCGATAAGGTTGCGGGCCCGGTTGGTGAAGCGCTGATTATGACCGCGCTCGGTCTGCTCGTCGCGGTTCCGGCCGTGCTTGGTTACAACTACCTGCAGGCGCGCAACAAGAAGATCGCTGAACTCCTCGCTGGTTTCTCGGTCGATGTTCTTGCTTACATCAATTCTAAGGGCACCGTGCGTCCAACTGCTGCTGCTCCGAAGGCTGCGGCAAAGCCAGCTGCGGCTCCGGCACCCGCGACTGCGCCTCGTCCCTGAGTTAATCGGAATGTGACGGCGGGGCCCTTCGGGCCTCGCCGATAGGCCGCCCAGTTGCCAATTTGCAGGTGACTAAACCGGTGGTCCGGCCAGAAAGACAGGATAGGATTAACTTATGGCGATGGCAGTAGGCGGCGGCGGCGAAGATAAGCCATTGTCCGACATCAACACGACGCCGCTCGTGGACGTCATGCTGGTGCTTCTGATCATCTTCCTGATCGCGGTTCCGATCGCGCTCCAGACGATTCAGAAGCTTCACATACCGATCATTTATTCGACCGAATCGAAGAACAAGGTTGAAAATCTGTTGTTAACGGTGAGCACCACCGATAGCGGCGGCCGTTCTGCGGGCGAACCCGGTTTCGAAGGCGCAAGCCGCGGCGGCGAATGTCGGATTTACTTCAACAACACCACTCCGGTTGATTCGGACGAACTGCGCGATCTTGCCTACAAGCGTCTCGATTCAATCGTGAAGCGTGCGGGCGGTGCAGCAGCAATGGTGGCTAACCCCGAGATGGTGCCGCAGGTGCATATCCGTGGTGACCGTGAAGCGCCTTGGCGCTGCGTGGCCGGCACAATCTTCAACGTCCAAGTTTCGGGCTATCCAACCGTTGGCTTCATTTCCACCCCGGTCGATCCGAACGGATAATTTAAGCCGGGCGGCTCATCCCGCCGCGGTTCAGGCAATTCAGGAGTAAATTTCCATGGCAATGTCAGGCGGCAAGGACGATGGCGCGCCGATGATGGACATGAACATGACGCCGCTTATCGACGTCTTGCTCGTGCTTCTCATCATGTTCATCATCACCATCCCGGTGGCGACTCATGCGGTCAACATCGATTTGCCCGCACCTACCCCACCCACCAATGTTCCGCCGCCGAAGCATGACAAGAATATCGTCAGCATTGACCCTATGGGTAAGGTTCTGTGGAATGGCCAAGTGGTTGATAATGGCGGGCTGGTGTTCCAGCTTAACCAGACCATGAGGTACAAGCCGGAGCCCGAGCTGGATTTCCAGCCTGATGCGCAAGCCCCCTATGATACAGCGGCCAAGACGCTGAATATCATCAAGGTCTCGGGCGTCACCGCATTCGGCTTCGTCGGTAACGAACAGTACTACCAGTTCGGCAAGGCAGCCGGTGCCCCCAAGGCGGAATAGGCTTTTAGCTTCTGACAATTGTGAAAAAGGGGGGGTGGAGCAATCTGCCCCCTTTTTTGTGGTTTCTGGGGTTGGCAGTTTGGGCGAACTACCTTGTCCCCTCCCCTAAAGAGGAGGGGCTTACCAGCATCAATCCCCCCGCATCGCCTGCGCCGCGAGGCTTTCCGCTTCCATAAGCAGTTCATCGTCGGCCATTCCAGCGGGCAGGCTCTCGCGTCCGATCATCACGAGTACCGGCACCGCCATCGGGCTCACCCGGTCGAGCTCGACATGAACCAGCTTACCCTGCGCGCGTTCAAGCACCTGCGCCAGCCGGTCCAGATCGGTGAGCCGCGCGCGGGCATCGGCCCAGGCGGCTTCGATCAGCACGTGATCGGGCTCGTGCTTGCGCAGCACGTCATAGATCAGGTCGGTCGAGAAGGTCACCTGCCGCCCGGTTTTCTTCTTGCCCGGATGCTGCCGCTCCACCAGCCCGCCGATCACCGCCGCCTCGCGAAAAGCGCGGCGCAGCAGGTAACTTTCCTGAACCCATTCGACGAATTCATCCGCCAGAATCTCGGGCGATAGCAGCGCCGCCGGATCGGTTATCGGCTTGAGCCCCCAAACCCCCAGCGCATAATCATTGGCGACAAAGCCCATCGGCGAAAGCCCCAGCCCCTCCATCCGCCGCGTTATCAGCATGCCGAGCGACTGGTTGGCGTTCCACCCTTCAAAGGTATAAAACACGCTGTACCATCGCTTGTTGAGCGGAAAGCTTTCAACCAGCAGTTCGCCCGGCGCGGGTAGGCGCGACCGCCAGTCCTGCATTTCCAGCCATTCGCGCACATCGTCGGGAAACGCTCCCCAGCTCGCGCGGTCGACGATCAGACTCTGCACCCGACCCGCGAGATGCGAAGAAATCGGCATCCGCGCGCCCATATAGCTGGGGATTTGCCCCTCTTTTTTAGCCGCGCGGACGATCAGATCAAGATCGCGCAGCGATTCAACCTCAAGGTCCAAACCGGCAAAACGGATCGTATCGCCCGGTCGCAGGCTCGCCCCGAACGCTTCCTCCACCTTGCCCAGTTCACGCCCATTGCGAAAACGAACGTGCAGCATCTCGGCATCGACGATGATCCCGGCGTTCATTCGGTGCCGCGCGGCATGTTCAGGATGCGCCAGCCGCCACACGCCCTCACCCGCACGGACAATCCGCTTGAACCGCTCATAAGCGCGAAGCGAATAGCCGCCGGTGGCAACGAAATCGAGCACACGCGCCCACAGCGCCGCATCGACCCAGGCGTAGGGCTGGGCCGATTGCACCTCGGCGAGCAATGCCCCTTCTTCAAATGGCCCGGCGCAGGCCACCGCCATCACATGCTGCGCGAGGACGTCAAGACTGCCTGGGCGAAAGTCCTCGCCATCGCGCTGGCCTTCATCAACCGCATGCTTAGCCGCCGTCGCCTCAAGAAATTCAAAGCGATTGCCCGGCACCAGCAGCGCCCGGCTGGCCGTATCAAGCCGGTGGCCCGCCCGGCCGATGCGCTGCAACAGCCGCGATGATCCTTTTGGCGCACCCATTTGCACCACCAGATCGATGTCCCCCCAATCGACCCCCAGATCGAGGCTCGCGGTGCAGACCAGCCCCCGCAACTCTCCGCGCGCCATCGCCCCTTCAACCTTGCGCCGCGCCTCTTTGGATAGCGAGCCGTGGTGAATGCCGATTGGCAGGTTGCCATCATTGGCATCCCATAACAGGCGAAAAATTAGCTCGGCGAGGAAGCGCGTGTTGGCAAATACCAACGTCGTGCGATTATCACGGATTGCCTGAATAAGCTGCGGGATTGCCCATGTCGCGGCGTGGCCAGACCACGGAACGCGCTGCTCCTCGGGCAGTAGCACGGTAACCTCTGGCGCAGCACCCTTCTCACCGATAACCAGCGCAACATCCGCAGGATTGCCGCCCGGAGCCAGCCAGCTGCGAAACAGTTCCGGCTCGGCAATCGTTGCCGACAGCGCCACCCGCTGCATCGCGGGCGCGAGCACCTGCAACCGCGCGAGGCTTAACGCCAGCAGATCGCCGCGCTTGCCGGTGGCGAAGGCGTGAACCTCGTCAATCACCACGCGCTTGAGCGTGGAAAACAGCGTCGCACTCTCCGGATAGGACAGCAGCAGCGACAGCGATTCGGGCGTGGTCAGCAAAATATGCGGCGGCCGCGCGCGCTGGCGGGCCTTGCGGTCGCTCGGCGTATCACCGCTGCGCGTTTCAATAGAAATCGCCAGCCCCATCTCAGCCACTGGCGAAAGCAAATTGCGCTGCACATCGTGCGCCAGAGCCTTCAGCGGCGAGACATAGAGCGTGTGCAAGCCGTCTTCTGGGGGATCAGCTCCGGCAAATTCAGCCAGCGTTGGTAGAAACCCGGCGAGCGTCTTGCCCGCCCCGGTATCCGCCGTCAGCAACGCATGGCCTCCGCTCGCAGCAACCTCCAGCATCTCAAGCTGATGCCGCCGCAAGTCCCACCCGCGCGCGGCGAACCATTCGGCGATGACAGGGGGGAGGGGGCGGTGGGCATAGCTTATGATTGATGGGGACTAAGCCGCCCTTTGGAAAGGCCCAGCGTTAGGGACCGCAACTGTCATGCTCACCCCAGCCGAGGCAAAATAAACCGCGCGATGCCATCGGCTACGCCGCAATCCTCATTGCTCGCGGCGACGAAATCGGCTTCGGCTTGGACTGCCGGTTCGGCCTGCCCCATGGCAATCGACAGCCCTGCACGGCAGAACATGCTGACGTCGTTGGCATTGTCGCCCAGCACTGCGACCTGATCGAGTGGAACGCCGAATGCGGCGGCGAGCGCGGTAATCCCGTCGCCCTTGTTGGCCCCGCGCGCGGTGACATCGAGGTAATAGGTTTGTGATCGCACTACGCTGGCAGCCTTGCCCGCCATGGCGCTGGCTTTGACCTCGATTGCTGCGATCAGCGCAGGATCATCGCTCACCGCTACCAATTTATCAGCATGCGCGATGGCGGCGGCCATATCCCCGGCATCAGGCTCGAGCCCGGAAGAAATGCGTTCACGTGCGGTGTGCGGGTCAAGGACATCGCTGGTCAACCATTTGCCTTCCGCGAACAGCCAGCGCGTCACGCCAGCTTCGGTGAACTGCGCGAGCAGCGCCTGCGCGGTGTCAGCCGGGATCTGCTCCGTGGACAAGACCGTGCCCTTGCCATCAAATACCGTTCCGCCATTAAACGCACCGAACGGCCCTGTTAGCCCCACCGCCGCAATGATCGGCTGCATCCCGGCAATCGGCCGCGCTGAGATGAGCGAGACCGCAATCCCTCGCGCGATCAGCCTTTTGATCGCATCAATGTTCTCTTGCGGCAGGCTCTTGTCATGCCGGACTAACGTGCCGTCGATGTCGCAAATGACGAGGCGGATGGGCGGCGGCTGATCGGGCAAAATCAATGCCCCGCTTGCTCCCCACGCTCCAGTCCAGATGCGGCAAGCTGGCCATCGATCTGTTCCATCAGCCGCGCGAGGCCTTCTTCGCTCAGACTTTCAGCCCGTGCGACCAGCACGTCCTGCGTGTTCGACGCGCGCAGCAGCCACCAGCCATCCGCCGTGTTGACCCGCACGCCATCGGTATCGTTAACGTCCGCACCGCTCACCGCCAGCCGCGCCTTGACCTCATCAATCACGGCAAACTTGCGGCTTTCATCGACCTGAAAGCGCAGCTCGGGCGTGTTGATCATCGGCGGCATTGCGCTGCGCAATTCGGTGACCGACTTGCCCAGTCGCGCCGAAGCGGCAATCAGCCGGATCGCGGCATAAAGCGCATCGTCAAATCCATAGTAATCATGCGCGAAAAACACATGCCCACTCATCTCGCCCGCCAGCGGCGCGCCAGTCTCTTTCATTTTGGATTTAATAAGGCTGTGTCCGGTTTTTCCCATAATCGGCTTTCCACCCAGCTCTAAGACTCGGTCGAATAGAGCCGAACTGGCCTTCACATCAGCGATAATCGTGGATCCGGGCTCCATTCGCAGAAGGTCTTCGGCGTAGATCATGAGCAGCTGGTCACCCCAGATCACCCGGCCCGTGCCATCTACCGCACCAATGCGGTCACCATCGCCATCAAAAGCCACACCGAATTGGAGGTTCTTCGCCGCGACGAGCGCTTTGAGGTCTGCGAGGTTCTTTTCCTCGGTTGGGTCCGGGTGGTGGTTCGGAAACGTGCCGTCAACTTCAGTGAAGAGGCAGTAATGTTCACCGGGAAGTTTACTCACCAGCAGTTCGAGCGCCGGGCCTGCCGCGCCGTTTCCGGAATCCCAGCCGATCTTGAGTGCGGCGAGCACGGCGGGATCAACGCCGTTCAGCCCTTCCACCAACCGGTCGACATAAGCGTGGAGGATCTCGCGGCTCTCATGGACGCCCTTGCTCCCCCCAGAACTGGCATCGCCAGTGGCGTCAATCCAGTCCCCGGCAGCAGCCATTTCCCCCAGTTTCAGAATGTCCGCGCCGAAAAATGGTCGTCCCATAAATACCAGCTTGAAGCCATTGTAATCGGGGGGATTGTGGCTGCCAGTTATCTGAATGCCGCCCTGCACATCCTCCACTGAGGCTTCGGCGTAGTACAGCATCGGGGTTGGCCCCATGCCAACGCGCACCACATCCACACCGCTGGCATTAAGCCCGGCAACCAGCGCTTCCTCCAGCATTGTCGAGCTGACGCGGCCATCATAGCCCACCGCCACTTTGGTGCCGCCCGCGCGTTTCAGCAGCGTCGCAAACCCCCGGCCAATCGCCCGCGCATCTTCCGCGCCCAACGTTTTGCCGATGATGCCGCGAATGTCATATTCGCGCAGAACGGTGGAATCGAATGTGTGGGTCATGATGCGCCTTTGCTATGCGTCCGTCATCCCGCCGGTGGCCGGGACCAAGCTCAATCAGATAAAGTCTTGAAGCAGCGCAGGGTTCCGGCGTCTGCAACCCAAACGACCCCTAACCCGGCATTTCATCGAGCAGCAGGTCGCGCGCGGCATTCGCCTCATGCACCTGATCGTTGGTGCCGCCGCGATCGGGGTGGACTAGCGCGATCAGCCGCTTGTGCGCCTCGATCACCTCAGTGCGGCTGGCATCGGCGCGGGTGCCGAGCAGCTTGTTCGCGCGGAACAGCGCTTGGCTGCGCGTCGGCTTGGTCCCCATCAGCTCCCACGGCCAGCGCTGAGTAAGCAGCTTGCAGATCAGCGAGAGGATCGCGGCAAAGAACAGCAGCTTGATCATGCCAGCACCATATCCGCAGGCACGCGTATTGGCGTGGGCAGGTTCAAACTCGCCACCAGCGCGCGCAGTTCCTGCCGGGCGACAAGATGGCTGGTGCCAAGCTCGCCCAAGTGACCCTTGTCGAGCAAAGTCAGCCCAGAAGGAAACAACTCGCGGTAAACCACGCGTTCGCTCAGGCCATTGGCGATGCGGAAACCCACCCGCTTTGAAAGCTCGCCCAGCGCCAGCTCAAGCCGCCTCTGGTTGCGCGCCTCAACATGGCCGGTGCGGTTGCGCACCACCACCCAGTCCATCTCGCGGCGCTTTTCCTTAATCGTCGCCAAGGCCCGCTTCTTGCGCGCCTCCCAGATCAGCTCGGCATAGAATGACAGGCGGCGAACTTTGAAGGTTTCGGCGTCAACCTGACCAATCAGATCGAAATCGACGAACGAATCATTGAGCGGGGTGACCAGCGTATCCGCCGATGTCGCGACATGCCGCGCGAACAGATCATCGCGCCCCGGCGTATCGAACACGACGAAATCCGCGTCTTGGCTCATTTCGGAGATCAGCAGATCGAGCGCCTCAACGCTCTCGCCAGTGAACACGGCAAAGCGCGGCCCCGGCAGATCAATCCCCCGCCGCCGCGCCGTCTCCGCCCGGTTCTCAAGATAGCGGTCAAGCGTGCGCTGGCGCGGATCGAGGTCAATCGCCGCGACCCGCGCGCCCTTGTAAGCCAGTGCCACCGCGACGTGCACCGCGGTCGTCGATTTGCCTGTCCCGCCCTTTTCATTGGCGAAAACGATGCGGTGCGGTGCAGAAGTGTGGCTATCTAAGGCGGTCACGGCGGCAGGGTCTGCTCTCTATCAAGGGGTTTTCGCCTGAGCCAAGCGGCGCTAGGGCCAAGCGAGCATTTCGGTGCCGATCATAGTGCAAGGGGTTCGGGCAGTGCAAACGATCACGGCGATTGATCCACTACGCCATGCAGTCGCAGCAATGCGCGGGCAAGGCAAGGTGGCATTGGTGCCAACCATGGGCGCGCTGCACGAAGGGCATCTTGCGTTGGTGCGCGAGGCGAAGAAGCTGGCTGCCCACGTGGTGGTGTCAATCTTCGTCAACCCGCGCCAGTTCGGCCCGGCCGAAGACCTCGCCGCCTATCCCCGCCAACTGGCACGCGATTCGGCAATGCTCGCGGGTGAGGGCGTCTCGCTGATCTGGGCGCCAGACGCGGCGGCGATGTACCCGCCGGGCTATGCCACCAACGTCTCGGTCAGCGGCGTGAGCGAAGGCCTGTGCGGAGCCGACCGCCCCGGCCACTTCGATGGCGTCGCCACCGTGGTGTGCAAACTGTTCCATCAGGTGCTGCCCGATTTGGCGCTGTTCGGCGAGAAAGACTGGCAGCAATTAGCCGTGATCCGCGCCATGGCCCGCGACCTCGATCTGACGCAGCCGGTGGCGGCGAACATCATCGGTGTGCCGACTGTGCGCGAGGCGGACGGCCTCGCCATGTCCTCCCGCAACGCCTATTTGACGGAGGAACAGCGCGCTCAAGCCGCCACGCTGCCACGCACGATGAAAGCAGCGATTGCGAGCATTGATACAGGGGAGCCGGTGGACGCGGCGCTAGAGGCTCTACGAAGCGCTCTGCTGACGGGCGGTTTCGCTTCCGTTGATTATGCAGAATTGTGTGATGCCGTAACGCTTGAGCCCCTGAGCGTGCGGGGGAAGAGTGAAGCAAGGCTGCTGGTCGCGGCGCGGATAGGTAAGGCAAGGTTGATTGATAATATTGGAGTGTGATGGGTTTGGGAACTCAACTCCCTTAACCCCTCCCCCTGTCAGGGGGAGGCTGGGTGGGGGCGTACCACGCCAGCGTTGACGCTCGGCATCGCCTCGCTCCCCCACCCCTAACCCCTCCCCGACGTCGATGCTTGCTCACTTGCAATCCATGCTCCTCCGCGCAGGCGGGGGCCTCAGGAGGCCGGACGCAAGTTAGCGCAAAACGCCTGAAATCCCCGCCGTCGCGAGGAAGCAACATGGTTCAGATTAAGTGAGTACTGCACTAGGACTCAGTTATGACCGGCATCCGCATGAAAAACCCCGCGCATCCCGGCGGGTTTGTGAAACATGAAGTGGTCGAAGCCCTCGGCCTGACCGTGACCGACGCCGCGCAGGCGCTTGGCGTAACCCGCCCGGCGCTATCAGCCCTGCTCAACCAGCGCGCAAACCTCTCCCCCGAAATGGCGATCCGCATCGAAAAAGCCTTCGGCGTCTCGATGGATACGCTGATGCGGATGCAGAACAGCTTTGATATAGCGCAAGCGAGACGGCGCGAGGGGGAGATTAAGGTTGCGCGGTTTGTGGGTGGGGTGGGGGGTTTGGGGGTTAAATAAAGTGTCACCGCAATCCATCACCGCAATCCGCCTGTGTTAGCCTGATGTCGCGGAGTACGACATATTTGCGATTTCAACCGCTCCATCACCATTACAGACGCTTAAGGCCACCTCTAAAAATAGTGCTTTCCCCGGCGGTGCAAAACTGATTCAGTCAGGCTGAGGCGTCGGCGGGAGCATGTCATGGGTCAGTCTGGT
>JAYVNC010000233.1:0-3891 GCA_043758655.1 Novosphingobium sp. | reverse complement strand
AGCAGGCGCACGCGGCGATGGCGGCATTGATGAAGGCGGCTGCGGCGAAGTAGAGTCGAAGATTCGGGGGCGTAATGGTTGTTGGGGCTGAACACGGGCTGGATTCGCTACGCCTCCGCGCGGCGTGGTTACGCGGCACGCTGGTTACATTGTTGGTAGTTGATGTCGCAGCAACCCTCGTCGGCCTTGTCGTTCTCTATTTCCAGATGACTTCGCCTTATGGGTTTACCTTTGCGTTTACGCAGAATCCCGAACTGCTCTCCATTTTAATGGGGGCCTCAGGGATTGCCATTCTGCTCTTCCTGATTTTGACTTTGTTGATAATAGTTATGTTGATGCTGTGGGTCCACCGCGCTTGGCAGAACCTGCGCGATGCAAACTTGGATGATCTGAACTATTCGCCCGGCTGGGCAATAGGGTCGTTCTTCGTGCCCTTCATCAATCTCGTCGTTCCCATGCGGGCTATGCGAGAACTGGCAAACCGCAGCGCGGGCGAGGATGCTTGGCAAGCAGCGCTTCCAGTAGCAGACATAAATTCATGGTGGTCATGTCTGATCGCCGGACTGTTCGTTCGAAGCATCGTTTTGTTCGTTACGCTCGTCGACAGTATACCCTATCTGCATGTGACAACGCCATTGACGGCAACTATGGCGCTGGGATTGCTCGGTAATCTGTTATTGATGGGGTCAACTTGGTTTCTCTATCGCACCATTGGCGTGATAACGCGGGACCAAGGCGCGATGCTGCACGTCAGCGGGACTTTTGATTAATCCCCCACAACCCGCAGCAATTTTCGCTCGAGCGGGAACAGCACCCCCGCCAGCTCATGCCCGCGTTTCAGTACCTGCCCGCCCTCGCCGAACAGCGTCCACATGCCCTGCTTGCCGCGCAGAGCGGGTCGCTTTTCGATGCGGGCTTGAGGACGTTCGGCGGCGCGGCGGAAGGCGCTGAAATGGGCGGCGTCGCTCGCGAAATCCATCGCATAGTCGCGCCATTCGCCCGCCGAGACCATGCGGCCATAAAGGTCGAGAATGCGCTGAAGTTCGGTGCGGTCAAAGCCCACCTGCGCCCGTTGTGTGGCGCGGAGGTTCGGAAAAGGCGTGACGACCGCGCTCAAGCGGACTTCTTGCTCCGTTTAGGCGGCGCTACTGCCGCTGCAAGCTTGGCCGCCTCAGCGTCGCGTTCTTCCAGCAAAGCCGCGAGCCGCTTCTGCATCGACTCCATCTCGCACTGAAGAATCTCCAGCTTCTGCGTCGATGCATCGAAGCGTTCAGAACACGGCGTGCCATAGGGCATGAAGTCTTTTTGCCATGCTTCGGCTGGCACCAGCGTTGATCGCGCCTTCATGCCGACCATCGTCGCGCCCTCGGGAACGTCATCGGTGACCACGGCATTTGCGCCCACCCGCGCGCGCTGGCCGACAACAATCGGCCCAAGAATCTGTGCGCCTGACCCCACGATCACATTGTCGCTCAATGTCGGGTGACGCTTACCGCCAACGCCATTGGTTGGGTTAGTACCACCGAGCGTAACACACTGATAGATCGTAACATTATCTCCAATCTCCGAAGTCTCACCAATCACCGTAAAGCCATGATCGATAAACAGATGGCGGCCAATTTTCGCGCCCGGATGAATATCAATCGCGGTAAAAAACCGCGAAATGTGATTGATGAAACGCGCAAGGAAAAACATCCGCGCTTCAAACAGCCAGTGTGCTACGCGGTGCATTCCAACAGCGATAACGCCGGGGTACAGAAGCACCTCCCAGCGTGAGCGCGGCGCAGGATCACGCGCGACAATCGAGTCCAGATATTGGGTCAGAGCGTTAAACATCGCGGTCAAGTGTTCCCCATCTTAGCCATCAAATCAAGCGCGGTTGGCGCTGCGCATCCAATTCTTCGGCCAATTCATCCAGTGCTTCTCGCCAGATCGCCATTGTCGGAGCCTGCTTTCGCTCAAGGCTCAGGCGGTCAATCGCCGAAATCAGCACTTCGATGCCCAGATGGGAACGCGTGGCGCGCGGCACAAGGTATGCCGCGGCATCAGGCCCAAGCGGCAGCCCGCGCATTTCGGCATGGACGGCGATTAGTTCGGCCAGCATTGCATCGTCCGGCTCGCCCATTTCAAGGTGCAGCGCCGCTCCCATCCGCGATGCGAGATCGGGCAATTTGATCGCCCAGCCTCCCTCGCTTGCATTAGCAACCAGCAGCAAGGGCCGCCCGCTTTCCTGCGCGCGGTTCCAGCGGTGGAACAGATCGGCTTCATCCAGCGTCTCAACACCGTCGATCGCCTCACCAGCCCCGCTCTCGGCAAACCAGCGCGCGAGCAGCGACTTTCCCGATCGCGGCGGGCCGAACAGCACGGCGGTGCGGAACGGCCAGTCAGCCGCCTTGGCAAAGGCATCAAGCAGCGCAGCATTGGCCGAGCCCACCACAATCCGCGAAGGCCCGGCGCTCGTGCCCGAACCGAGTGGCAGCGGAATTTGCCGCATGGCGATCAATGGCGGATGCTGAGCGCGCCGCCGCCCGACGAAACGGTAAATCCTCGCGCGCGCAGAGCATCGCGCAGATCATCGAGCGACCCGGCGAACGACACGCGCATTACCGATGTTCCGCCCATCGCAAGGCTGGTGGTCGATGCCCCCCGCACTCCCGGCACACTGCGCACCGAAGCCATAACCGAATCGACCGCCTTGGCATCGGGCGAAGCGAACTGGACGGTGATCGCGGAAACTTTGGCTTCGGCAGTGGGGCTAGGCGACGGAGATGGCACTGTTCCCGGCAACGGTTCAATCCCTGGGACGGCCGAGGCATCTGCTGTCGGCGCGGTATCGCCCTCCTTCTTCGCCGCCGCCGCGATAATCGCCGCGAGTTGCGGATCAATCTGCTGGCTGGCGCGCAAAGTTGGGTCAGGGTGCAGCATGCCCTGCGTAAGCGCCTGATTGTACATCGTATCAATGCGCTGCACCGCGCTATCAAGCATGGCAGGCACGCCAGCTTCAACCTTTGAAACGAGCGCAAAGCTGCCCAGCATCACATTGTCCGGGCCGTACCGCGCAGTAAAAGTACCGCGCACTGGCCCGCCCGGCCATTGCCGATCAAGCCGCGCTTCGGGAATCACTACATCGGAAGCCTGAAACTGGCCGAGCACCGTACCCCACCAGCTGCGGCTGCGCCGGGTAACCTGTCCGGCGGTGATAATCAACGAATCGCCACCGCTGCCCGATGGCCGAATGTAATCAATGCCGCTGCTCGCCGGGTTGAACCGCGCCCAAGCTGCTTGCCAAAGTCCGCGCACTTCATAAACTTGCGCTACGCCGCCCGACCACAGAACCGGGATCGTCAGCATCGGGGCAGAATGGCTCGCCTGCGCGCCGTCACCAGAGCCAGCGCCTACAAATTGGCTGGCCTTGTTGCGATCAAACACCACGCCAAGCCGGGCAATATAGCGATGCGGGCCAATCTGTTCGTGTTCGATAACCAGCGAGGCTACCATAGATTCAAGCTGAGCATCGCCCATGGCTGGCCCGCCAAGTTTGGCCCACGCCTTCTTCTTCGCCTCGGCCCAGCCGGCCTCACGCGCTTCTTGCGGGGTTTTGCCGCTTGTTTCGACCTCGATACCCGAAATTTGAATATCATGCGTCGTGGCGACCGGGGCGATGCCGCGATCCCCTTCGATCTGTGCAACTACTGCAACCGCCAGCAACACGGCCCCCAAAGCCGCTAAACCGAGCCCCCAGCCAAGCTTAGCCGCTCGGCTGAAACGCAGGTCCGGCAAGCGGGTGAGGGTTGAAGGTAATGTCATCGGGGAAAACCGCCCCCCCTTTGCCCAATCACTCGTGGAAATCCAAGCGCGAAAAGGCTAGGCGGCGAGGCAATGTCGGAAAAC